>DASVHB010000536.1:0-30300 GCA_036379195.1 Pirellulales bacterium | reverse complement strand
CATCACCGGGCAATATCGCCTGGCGCGCGATGCGGCAGGCGCCGCCGCCCGCCGCGCCGCATTGGCCGAGCATGCGCGGCTCACACGCGAAATCGCGACCTTGCGCCTGCGGGCCGCGCGCGAGGTCCAGATGCCGCGCCGCGTCGAGCTGAATCTGAAAATCCAGCGGTTGGCGGCCCAGTTGGCCGAGGCAGAAAGCCGATTGTAGGCCGACGACCCCATCGAGCTTGTCTCGATGGTGAAGAAGATGGTGTGCTAGCCGCAAATCGCATGGGTTTTTGCGACCCCATCCAACTTGTCTGGATGGTGAAGGAGATTCATCCATCGGTGCCGCCCAGTGCAGTCTGATTCACCATCCAGACGAGCTGGATGGGGTCTTTTGCGTGTTTTTCACCGCGCGTTCTAGCTCACCATCTCGTTCACCGATCCGCACGAGGCGGATGGGGTCCGAGACGTGCAACGTGAAAAGGTCAAACCGTGGCTTGACGAGCCGCCCGACAATCATTACCCCTGAAAGGGCGTGATTCCGCCGCCGCGCCCCCATGTCGGGCCTGCACGCGAAACAACGACCTTGGAAACGCCCGAATCCGGTCCATAAAAACACCGCCGATGCAACCCATCACCGCCGACGACCCCTTGGCCCGCAGCGCCGACCCGATCGCCGACAATATCGAACAACTCAAGACGCTGTTCCCCGAAGCCGTCATCGAGGGCAAGATCGACTTCGACGTGCTCCGGCAGCTCTTGGGCGGGGCGGTCGAAGAGCGCGAGGAGAAGTACGGGCTCAACTGGCACGGCAAGCGCCGCGCGCGGCAACTGGCCCTCACCCCCAGCACCGGCACGCTGCGGCCCTGCCCGGAAGAAAGCGTCGATTGGGACACCACGCAGAACCTGATGATCGAGGGCGACAACCTCGAAGTGCTCAAGCTGCTGCAAAAGAGCTACGCCGGCAAGGTCAAGCTGATCTACATCGACCCGCCCTACAACACGGGCAAAGATTTTGTCTATCCCGACGATTTCCACGACAATATCAAGAACTACCAGATGCTCACCGGCCAGATCGACAGCGACGGCCGCAAGATATCGAGCAACACCGAGGCCAGCGGCAGGTTTCACACCGATTGGCTTAACATGGCATACGCCAGATTGAAGTTGGCAAGGAACTTGCTTCGGAGCGACGGCGCCATCTTCGTGAGCGTCGATGAGAAAGAAGTGGCACATCTTCGGATCGTTTGCAATGACGTTTTCGGCGAGGAGTGTTTTGCCGGATGCATCACTGTGTTGTGCAATCCAAAGGGTCGGTCACAAGACAAGTACTTCGCAACTAATCACGAATACTTGCTGGCATATGGAAAATCGGTACTCCCAAAGGGGTACTTTTCAGTCGCAAAAGACGAGGAGCAGATTGATGCCGAGTATCCTGAAGAAGATGAGGGCGGCAAGTACCGACTTCTCGAGTTGCGCAATACCCACCGTGAGTTCGGCAGACAGAACCGGCCTAATCTCTATTACGCACTTTATGCCAATGACGACGGCGAAGTGTTCGTTACGCGGGAGGATGGACTGCGAAAAATACTTCCTGATTGGGAGGATGGGTTCGAGGGCTGTTGGACCTGGGATGCGACAAAGGCCGACTAGGACATCGACCTGCTAGTCGCACAGCAGATAAACGGCCGGTGGAAGGTCTATCGAAAGAGCTACGCGAGCGGGGCGGATAGAATGTTGAAAACGATCTTGGTTGAGAAATCGTTCTACACGGAAAGGGGGCAAAAGGAGTTCAACAAGTTATTTGAAACTCGAACCAAGCTATTCCAATCGCCAAAGTCTCCGTTTCTGCTCGCAGAGTTGCTCGCGACTGCTACAAGTGATTCGGATTTGATCCTCGATTTCTTCGCTGGTTCTGGGACGCTCGGCCACGCCGTCCTCCTGCAGAACCAACGCGACGGACAAAGCCGGCGTTATATTCTGGTACAATTGCCCGAGCCGCTTGATCCGGAAATCAAGGAACAACGTCCCGCGGCCGAATACCTCAGCCGCTTAGGAAAAATGCCGACGCTTGCTGAACTGACCAAGCAACGCCTTCGCCACGCAGCAAAGGCAATTCGCGACCAAGATCCGCTCCTTGTTAAGGGGGGGGGGATGGGCGATCTGGGCTTTCGGGTGTTCAAGCTCGATTCGAGCAACCTGCGCGCGTGGGATACTCAGACCGACGCCGTCGATCAGGCCCTGCTGCGCTCGGTCGAGCATATCAAGCCCGACCGTTCGCAGAACGACGTGCTCTACGAGCTGCTGCTTAAGCTCGGTCTCGATCTGTGCGTGCCGATCGAAGCGCGCACGATCGCCGGCAAGACGGTGCATAACATCGGCGCCGGCGCGCTGGTCGTCTGCCTGGCCGAGAAGATCGCGCGCGAAGAGATCGAACCGTTGGCCCACGGCATGATCGCCTGGCGCGAAGAGCTGGCGCCGCCCGGCGACACCACCGTCGTGTTCCGCGACAGCGCGTTTGCCGACGACGTGACCAAGACCAACCTCACGGCCATTTTGCAACAGCATGGCCTGGCCAATATAAGGAGTCTCTGATTAGATAGATCAACGACGTTCTCCCTTCGCGTCTTCGCGCCTTCGCGTGGCGCAACCTACCTGAAGAGAACGGCGCACGCGAAGACGCGAAGACGCGAAAAAAAGAAATGAAAGAAACAGGCGGCCTGAAACAAACAGAGGCGTTCATGAGCGGTGAATTTGATTCGGCAAGGCAGATACCAGCGGCAACGGCGAACACGCCAAACGACCTCGACATCGAACAGATTTCGGCGATCGTGGTCGATCTCGCTTTCCACATTCACAAGGATCTAGGGCCTGGATTATTAGAGACCGTCTATGAGGTGGTCCTCGCGAAAGCCCTCGAGCGCCGCGGGCTGACCGTCGAACGACAAAAGCCGGTGACGTTCGAATACGACGGCATGCAGTTCCAGGACGGTTTGCGTGTCGACCTTCTCGTTAACGGCATTTTCCTGGTCGAGTTGAAATCGGTCGAGGCGATCGCACCGGTCCATCCCAAGCAACTGTTGACTTACCTCCGCCTGATGCACCTTCCCCTCGGGCTACTCATCAATTTTGGCGCGGCCACCTTTAAGGAAGGCGTGAAGCGGATCGTCAACAACCATACCTCCTTCGCGTCTTCGCGCCTTCGCGTGAACCAACCTACCTGAGGAGAATTGGGCACGCGAAGACGCGATGACGCGAAGACGCACGTGGTCTGAAGCAACCGGAGTAAATCTGACTCGGCACGGGAGATTTTGGCGCGGCCACCTTTAAAGAGGGCGTGAAGCGGATCGTCAACAACCATACGTCCTTCGCGTCTTCGCGCCTTCGCGTGAACCAGCAAATGCCGAAGGGGTGAGTCTTCGCCGCTTCGCGTGAGATGTATTTGGAATTGGTCGGATGAAACTGCACTTTGAGCCCGATCTCGACTACCAACTCCACGCCATCGAGGCGGTCTGCGGGCTGTTTCACGGCCAGGAAATCTGCCGCACCGAGTTCACCGTGACCAAAAGCGCCGCGGGCGGGCCGTTTCTGCCGGGCATGGAGGGCGACCTGGGCATCGGCAACCGCCTGACGCTGCTCGACGACGAAATCCTGAAAAACCTGCACGAGGTGCAGCTCCGCCACGGTTTGCCGCCTTCCGAAAGCCTGGCTTCGGGCGATTTCACCGTCGAGATGGAAACCGGCACCGGCAAGACCTACGTCTACCTGCGCACGCTGTTTGAACTCAACCGGCGGTACGGTTTTACCAAGTTCGTGGTGGTCGTGCCTTCGGTGGCCATCAAGGAGGGCGTCTACAAATCGCTGCAGATCATGGAAGACCACTTCCGCGGCCTGTATGCCAACGTGCCGTTTGAATATTTTTTGTACGATTCGAGCAAGCTCGGGCAGGTGCGCAATTTCGCCACCAGCCCGCACGTTCAGATCATGGTGGTCACCGTGGGGGCCATCAACAAGAAGGACGTCAACAACCTCTATAAAGACACCGAAAAGACCGGCGGTGAGAAGCCGATCGACCTGATCCGCTCGACGCGGCCCGTGCTGATTGTCGACGAGCCGCAGAGCGTCGACGGCGGGCTGGAGGGGCGCGGCAAGGAAGCCCTCGGCCTGATGAATCCGCTCTGCACGCTGCGCTACTCGGCCACGCACGTCGACAAGCACCACATGGTCTACCGGCTCGACGCGGTCGACGCCTACGACCGCAAGCTGGTCAAGCAGATCGAAGTGGCCTCGGCGGGCATTGAAGGCGCGCACAACAAGTCTTACGTGCGGCTGCTGGAAACCAACAACCGGCGGAACGTGATTACGGCCAAGGTGGAGATCGACGTGCAAACCGCCAGCGGCGTGCAGCGGCAAGAAAAAACCGTGCAAAGCGGCGACGATCTGGAGCAGACCACCGGACGCGCGGTGTATGCCAATTGCCGCGTGGGAGAGATACGCGTTGGACGCGGCAACCAGTTCCTGGAGCTGCGCGTGCCCGGCGGCGAGCAGTTTTTGCGGCCGGGCGAGGCCTTTGGCGACGTCGAGCCGCTGGCCTTCCAGCGCGAACTGATCCGCCGCACGATCAAGGAGCATTTCGACAAAGAGCTCCGGCTGCGTCCGCAGGGCATCAAGGTGCTGAGCCTGTTCTTCATCGACGCCGTCGAGCGGTATCGCCAGTACGACGCCGAAGGGCAGGCCATCAAGGGCGACTATGCCGTGATCTTCGAAGAAGAGTATCGGCGCTGGGCGAGGCACCCCGACTACCGATCGCTGTTTCAGGACATCGACCTTTCGACCGCCGCCGCGCAGGTACACGACGGCTATTTTTCGATCGACAAGAAAGGCGGCTGGACCGACACGGCCGAAAACAACCAGGCGAACCGCGAGAACGCCGAGCGCGGCTACCACCTGATTATGACGCATAAGGAAAAGCTCCTGTCGTTCGAGACGCCGCTGAAGTTCATCTTCTCGCATTCGGCCCTGAAAGAAGGCTGGGACAACCCGAACGTGTTTCAGATCTGCGCGCTGCGCAACATGGGCACCGAGCGCGAGCGGCGGCAGACCCTCGGGCGTGGACTGCGGTTGTGCGTCAATCAGCAAGGCGATCGGCTGCGGGGATTTGAGGTCAATACGCTCACGGTGGTGGCGACCGAAGCCTATGAACAATTCGCCGAAAATCTGCAAAAGGAGATCGAACAAGACACCGGCATTCGCTTTGGCATTGTCGAGCAGCACCAGTTTGCGGGCCTGGCCGTGGTGGCCGCCGACGGCGCTTCGGCGCCGCTGGGCTTCGAGCAATCGAAGGCGCTCTGGGAGCATCTGCGGCAGGCGGGTTATGTCGACTCCAAGGGCAAGGTGCAAGACAAGCTGAAGCAGGCATTGAAAGAGGGCGCGGTGGAACTGCCGCTGGCCTTTCAATCGCAGCAAGCGCCGGTGCAAGATATTCTGCGCAAGCTGGCCGGCCGGCTGGACATCAAGAACGCCGATGAGCGGCGAGTGGTCAAGACGCGGCAGGCGGTGCTCAATGGCGAGGAGTTCAAGGCGCTTTGGGACCGCATCAAGCACCAGACGACTTACCGCGTGTATTTTGATAACGAGGCGCTCATCGCGACCTGCATCAAGGCCATCCGCGAGGTGCCGCCCATCGCCAAGACGCGGTTGCAATGGCGCAAGGCCGATCTGGCGATTGGGCGTTCGGGCGTCGAGGCCACCGAGACGGCCTTGGCGGCGCCGGTGGTGCTCGACGAGGGCGACATCGAATTGCCCGACGTGTTGACCGACCTGCAGGACAAGACGCAGCTCACGCGGCGATCGATCGCGCGCATCTTGACCGAGAGCGGCCGGCTGGACGATTTTAAGCGAAATCCGCAGCAGTATATCGAAATGGCGTCGGAGGCGATCAACCGCACCAAGCGGCTGGCGATTGTCGACGGCATCAAGTACCAGCGTCTGGGCGATGAACATTACTACGCCCAGGAGCTGTTCGCGCAGGAAGAGCTGAGCGGCTATCTGCGAAACATGGTGCCCGCTACGAAGTGCGTGTACGAGCAGGTGATTTACCAGCGGGACGTCGAGCGCGGCTTTGCCGAGGAGCTGGAACGTAACGAAGCCATCAAGGTCTACGCCAAGCTGCCAGCCTGGTTCAAAGTGCCGACGCCCCTTGGCTCGTACAACCCTGATTGGGCGGTGCTGGTGGAAGTCGACGGCAGCGAGCGGCTGTATTTTGTCGTCGAGACGAAGAGCACCCTGTACACCGACGAGCTGCGCCACCAAGAGGCAACCAAGATCAAATGCGGCGAGGCGCATTTTCAGGCAATTGCCGCAGGCGACAACCCGGCGCGGTTCCGCAAGGCCACGAAGGTGGGCGACTTATTCAGCTAGTCGACCGGCAAGTCATTTACGCTTGCGCCGCACTTGCTCGACCAGCGCGGGTGAAACCTTCACGCCGTCCAACTCGAACATGGCCACGATCTCTTGCGTGGTGGCCTTGGGATAAAGCCGCAGACGCTCGGCGATTGCCTGGTCCTGCCCGACGTGTGCGCCTACTTCCGGGCTGCGCATCATCGCCGGCGCGCGGGGCGGCTTGATCGTCGGTTGCTTCGCGCGCGCCGCCGGCTTTTTGTGGGCCGGCTTCACCGCCGGCTTCCGCGCTGAAGAAGACTTGTCGCGCTTCGTCGTTTTGGTGGCTGCTTTTTTTGCGTGCTTTTTCGCCATGCCGTTGTCCTCAATCGTGGATGCCGTTCAATCGCGCGTGCTGACGCGATCGGCGGTGGGAAAATCGTCGGGCAACGCCGTCTTCGTCACCTTGCCCGTCGCCGCCCACTCGGCGCCGCGCTGCAGCGTGACGATAAAACCCACGCATTTCATCGCCTGGGGGCTGTGGCCCAGCGTGGTGTGAAACACGCGCCCCTGGCCAAAATCAATCGCCATCAACATCGGCTCGTGCTCGCCCGAGCCTCCCTGGTCCTTGTCGGCAAAGGCCGTGGCCAGCACGGTCATGTTTTCGGCGGGTCCGCGCAGTCGATCGTACAGCTCGTCGGAAGCGTGCAACCATGCGGAAGGCAAGCCCGCGGTGATGGGGTGCTTGGCATCGCGCACGACGACCAGAAACGGATGCTGCGCTCCGTGGCTGCCGCCGCCGCCCGGCGTGTTATCGCGCACGAGCTTTCCTTCCTTGAAGCGAACGTAAGGGCCCGAACGCTCGTTGCGGCCGCCCCAGCCGCCCAGGCCGATCATCTGGTTGTATTCTTTCCATTCGGGGAAGGCGTTGTCGGCGGCGTGGACGACCACCAGCCCTCGGCCTTCGCGCACGAACCTGGCCAGCGCGTCTTGCGTGGCTTTCGGCCACGGCGCGCCGTTATAGTTCGAGATCACCACGTCGTAGTCGGCGAAGTCGGGTTGAAATCCGCTCAGGTCTTGGCCGCCGGGCGGCGACGTCGCCACGTCGACCGCGAACAAGCCGCTGTCGGCCAAGTGCTGCTTGAGCAGCGGCGTGGTGGCTTTCCAGTCGTGGTTGTTCTGGCCATCGACGATCAGGGCTTTGAGCCCCGGCTCGGCATACAGAGCGCCGCTCCACAGCAACGTCGCTGTGACCGCCGCGAGGTAACTGAACATGCGCATTGGTGAAAATCCAGAAGCTCGGGAAACGCGAACGACCTATCCGACTAAGGTTGGCCCAGTGTAATGCGGTGGGACGAAATGCGGAAGTCCCCGCCCGGCCACAAGCGAAACACGTAAACCGCTTCAGAGAATGGAGTTCAGAGCGACCTTGGCAGCCCCGGCACGACGGGCGAGTCGCCTCAGGCGAATGGGCAAACTTTTTCCACGAGGGCGATTTTCTCGATTGTAGCGATTCTACCCTCCGATAAGTCACTCAAGGGAACCAGCCACACTCAAAGGATCTTGCAGGAGCGCAACGTCATGAAAACTGTCACGTCAGCATGCTTCGCCGCCCTGGTGCTTTGCGGCTTCAGTGGTTGCGGGCGGCTTTGCTGCCGCCCGCTGTTTCCTTTCTTGCACCACGCCTGCACCAGCGCCTGCACGCAAGGCTGCGAAGCCACCGGCATTTTCAACTGGTCGCATGGCTGCGACACGTGCGATCATTGCGCCAACTGGACCGGCGAAGACATCGTTGCCCAGACCGGCGACGCCTATCAGCCGCGTTACGCGGGCACGCCAAACCGCCCGATCAAGCACCACCACGCCAAGCGCGCCCATCCCAATGCATATCATGTGACCAGCCGCATCGAACAGCCCGTCGAAGAGTCTGAAATCGTCGAATCGACCGACGAGACGGTAGAGGCCGACCAGCTTGCCGACGACACCGACGAAGCGGAAGAAGAAGTGGTGGCCAAGCCGGTTACGACCCGCCGCGTTCGATCGACCCGCCCGCGCAGCCGCTGAAGAACGCCGCGATCAGCGGTTGCTAACATGTGCGACCGCTCGAAATAGCCCGGTTTCCAATCTCCCAGGGCTGCCGAATTGGGATATGATTGTGATGGCAGGGCATTCGCACTGCCGCCGAGCACCGTGTCCGCCAGGCAGCCGGTCATGGGCGGCGTCACCACGGGCCGCGGCGGCCAGCAACGCCGGTTTCGGGTTGCTGGACACCGCCGCTTGGGGGTACGATGCCGCCATCTTGACTAGAACGGATTTCTGCTTGCCGTTCGATGGAATGACGTCCGTTCTCAGAGGAGATCGCAGTATGCCGAGTTCAACCCGCCACCTGTTCTTGGCAGTGGTGATCCATTCCGTGCTGGTGGGCTACGCCTCTGCCCAAGACGCCTCCGTTCAGGACGCCTCAGCCCAGGACGTGCCCGCCGCGAGCGAGCCGACGGTCGTCGCCGCCGAACTCGCCAGGCAGGTGGTCATTTACCGCGATTCGTATGGCGTGCCGCATATCGACGCCGCCACCGACGAGGCGGCCAGCTTTGGGTTTGCCTACGCGCAGGCCCAAGACTATTTCTGGCAGGTCGAAGACAACTATCTGCTCGGCCTAGGCCGCTACGCCGAAGCCCACGGTCCCGAGGGACTCAACTCCGATCTGCTCAATCGGGCGTTTGAAATCGTGCCGCGCGCTAAGGCAGATTACCCGAACATCAGCCCTAAAACTCGCGCGCTCTGCGCCGCGTATGTCGAAGGCTTGAATTACTTTTTGGCCACCAACCCGCAGGTGAAGCCGCGGCTCATTACTCATTTCGAGCCTTGGCACGTGGTCGCCTGCGGGCGGCAACTGATGCTCGAATTGACTTTCCGCTACACGCGCATTCACAGCAATTACATGCCGCGCGTGCATCCCATGATCGCCGCCGCCACCGGCTCGAACGCCTGGGCCATCGGGCCGCAACGTACGCAGTCGGGCAAGGCGATGCTGTTTGCCAATCCCCACCAGCCGTGGTTCGGCTTCGGCCAAATGTACGAGGCCCACCTGCGCAGCGGCGAAGGCTGGAATTTTACCGGAGCCACCTTCTTCGGCAGCCCCTTGCCCACCATGGGCCACAATGAGTACATGGGCTACAGTTTTACCACCAACGAGCCCGATATCGCCGACCTTTGGCGCGAGACCTTCGACGATCCCCGCGAGCCGCTCAACTATCGCTACGACGGCGGCTATCGCAAGGCCGTCGAGTGGAAAGATACGATTCGCGTAAAGACGCACGGCGGCGTCAAGGCGAAGGTTTACACCTTCCGCAAGACGCACCACGGTCCGATCGTGGCCAAGCAAGACGACCAACATCAATTGGCGGCGCGCATCGGCCGGCTCGAAGATTCGCTGCTGCTGACGCAAATGGTGGCGCTGGTGCGGGCCAAGAATCTTGACGATTTCCGGGCGGGCATGGGCGGGCTCAACTTTCCGCTGATGAACGCCATCTACGCCGACCGCGACGGACACATCTATTTTCTCTATAACGGCACGATTCCCAAGCGCGATCCGCGGTTCGACTGGAGCAAACCGGTCGACGGCAGCGACCCACGCACCGAATGGCAGGGGTATCATTCCATCGATGAGCTGCCGCAATTGCTCGATCCCCAGGCGGGTTATGTTCAGAACTGCAACTCGTCGCCGTTTACCACGACGCATGTCGACAACCCGCGGCTGGCCGACTTTCCGCCGTATATGGTGGAAGACAAGCACGACGACAAGCGGCGGGCGAAACGATCGCGCGAAATTCTGGCTGAGCTCGACCAGGTGACCTTCGACCAACTGCAAGTGGCCGCCTTCGACACCAAAATCTATTGGGCCGAGCACGAACTGCCCAAATACGCCGAAGCCTTTGAAGCGCTCAAGCAGACCCGTCCCGAACTGGCCGCCCAGGTAAAGCCCTATGTGGAGCACTTGCTCGACTGGGATTGCCGCTCGACGCACGAATCGACGCAAGCCACGCTCTGCGTCGCCTGGTATCAGCAGCTCTATGGCGGCGGTTACCCCGGCGAGCAGCTTAAAAAGCGCTTTGTCAACGACATGCCGCTGCGCTTCCAAGCGCTCATCAAAGCGGCGGGCGACCTGCAGTCGATGCACGGCGACTGGCGCGTTCCTTTTGGCGAAACGCACCGCATTCAGCGCCACGCCAACGTGGCCGACCTGGTCAATGTGCCCTTTGACGATCGCTTGCCCAGCCTGCCGTGTGCGGGCACGCACGGACCGATGGGCGTTATCTTCACGCAATACTACACGCCGACCATTCGCATTCCGTTTGTGAAGACGGTGTCGAAGCACTACGGCCTGATCGGCTACACGTATGCCGGTGTGTTCGAGTTCGGCGAACGCGTGCAGGGAGCGACCTTGGTGCAGTTTGGCGCCAGCGGCGATCCGAGTTCGCCGCATTTTGTCGACCAGGCGAAGCTGCTTTCGCGGCAGCAATTCAAGCCCGAGTTGTTTTATTGGGAAGACGTGATTTCGGGGGCCAAGAGCGGCTATCATCCCGGCGAGCGTCCGCTCGACTCGCGCGACATCCGCCGCCTGGCCGTGCCGCCGAACAAGCCCAACGCGATCACGAAGTGATTCCCGAGGTTGACGTCTGATGGGCAATCTGACACCAACCCGAAGCGTCAGCGAGGCAGGAAAGCCGCATTTCCTCGCTGGCGCTTCGGGTTAGTGTGGGCGAGCAACACAACTTTACACTACCACGGTGGGACTCACTGCGCGCCGCCCACGTTACCGATCAACTCCGGCGGGGCTTGTAAATCTCGGTGGCAAAACCCAAATGCGCCTCGGCCGCAAATCCCACCGTCTCGCTCAGTGTCGGATGCGGATGAATTGACTGGGCCACGTCGCGCGCCGTGCATCCCATTTCGATCGCCAGCACGCCCTCGGAAATCAAATCGCCGGCGTCCACGCCCACAATGCCGATGCCCAACACGCGCTCGGTCTCGGGGTCGATTACCAGTTTGGTGAGTCCTTCGGTGCGGCCCAGCGACAAGGCCCGGCCGCTGGCCGCCCACGGATAGCGGGCAATCTCGACCTCGCGCTGTTCGCGGTTGGCTTGCTCCTCGGTCAGCCCGGCCCAAGCGATTTCGGGGTCGGTAAAGACGACCGCGGGAATGGCCAACGGCTCGAAGGCCACACTGGCGCCGTGAATGACTTCGGCGGCGACTTTGCCCTCGTGGCTGGCCTTGTGCGCCAGCATCGGCTCGCCCGCCACGTCGCCAATGGCGAATATGCGCCGGTCGGCCGTGCGCTGCTGATGGTCGATCTGCACAAAGCCGCGGGCGTCGAGCTTCGCCTCGGTCTTTTCCAGCCCAATGCCGGCGCTATTCGGCTTGCGGCCCACCGAGACCAGCACGCGGCTAAAGGTCTCGGTGCGTTCGCCCTCGGCGCCTTCGAAGGTGACGGCGATCGAATCGCCCCGGTCGGCCAGCGATTTGACCTTGGTATTTAAGTAAATGGCAGCGAACCGCTGTTCTAGGCGTTTATGCAGCGGTTTGACCAGGTCGCGATCGGCGCCCGGCAACAGTCCGCCGGTCAATTCGACCACGCTCACCTGGCTGCCCAGCTCGGCGTAGACCGTGCCCATCTCCAGCCCGATGTAGCCGCCGCCCACGACGAGCAAGCTTTGGGGCACGTCGGGCAGCTCCAGCGCGGCGGTCGAATCCATGACGCGGTCGGTGGGCAGATCGAACGCGGGAATCTTGGCCGGCACGCTGCCGGTGGCCAGAATGCAAAAGTCGAAGGTCAGCCGGTCGCCGTCGCGCGTGGCGGGATCACCGCCTTCCAGTCGCAGGGTCTGCGAATTCTCGAAGATGCCCTTGGCTTCGACCACGCGCACTTTGCGTTGTTTGGCCAATTGCTTCAGCCCGCCGGTGAGTGTTTGCACGACTTTTTCTTTGCGTGCCCGAAGTGCGTCGATTTTGACTTTCGGCTTGGGAAACTCGATTCCCCAGTCGTGCATTTCACGGGCTTCGCTGATGGCCTTGGCAACGTGCAGCAGCGCCTTGGAGGGAATGCAGCCACGAATCAGGCAGGTACCGCCTAGTCGCCGGTCGGCTTCGACCAGCGTGACTTCCATTCCCAGATCGGCGGCCATGAAGGCGGCGGCATACCCGCCAGGCCCGCCGCCCAAAACTACCAAATGTGTGTGCATTTCACGGCCCTCAAAGCATGCGAAAGACTGCTATCTTGACTTTCGCCGCGGGGCTTTGCAAGTTGAAGTAATTCCCATCGACGGCCTGAAACAGCCATGGCACAAGCTCGCGCCGCCCATTTGCAGCGGGTTTTGATCCTGTTGGCGGGCGCTTTGATTCTCAAAGTCACGTTCGCCGTAGTCTCGGGCTATGTGAATTACTTCCCGCCAAACTTCCGATCGGATTTCCTGCACGGCCGGGAACGCTACTTTTACGGCGGCTATCAATGGGCGTTCTATACGCATATCGCCGCCGGGCCGGTTTCGCTCGTGCTAGGCACGATGCTGGTCAGCGAACGCTTCCGGCGGCGATTTCCGCAGTGGCATCGCGTGCTTGGCCGTGTTCAAATCGCGACCGTTTTGCTACTGGTCGCGCCCAGCGGGCTCTGGATGTCGTATTACGCGGCGGCGGGCGCTGTGGCGGCGGCCGCTTTCGCGTCGCTGTCGCTGGCGACAGGCATCTGCGCCGTCCTCGGCTTCCGCTGCGCCGTGCAGCGGCGGTTCGCCGCGCACCGGCGCTGGATGTGGCGCTGCTTCCTGTTGCTTTGCTCGGCGGTGGTGCTCAGGCTCGTGGTGGGTCTGGCCACGGTTTATGCTTTTGGACCCGACTGGTTCGATCCCTTGATGTCGTGGGCCTGCTGGCTCACTCCACTGGCCGCCTATGAATGGCTCAACCGGGCAAGGTCCAGGCATGCGAATCAGTTGTCGTTGCCCGCGATCGAAATGAGTGCCCGCCACTCGGCCGGCGCTAATTCGGCGCTAAGGGAATGCACGCTGCCATCGACAAACGCCGCATTGATCCCGCCGGGGTGAACCGGCTCGGTCACGGCGGCCTCCGAATTGCAGTGGCTGTGGTGGCGGCAGGCACGAGCGACATTCATTTTACACGACATTCAATAACTCGGCATGGCCCATGGCCGAATCCCTCGTCAGCATTCAACCACCACGCAAGTCGGCGCCGCCGACGCCGACCACCGGCCGCGCGTTGCGCGTCCGCGTGCTGCATATGTGCTGGGAGAAGCTGGCGTTCTTTCATTGGCCGCTCGATCCGGCCCGAGTCCAGCCGCTGCTGCCCCCGCGACTGCGGCTCGATACGTATGAAGGCCGTGCATGGCTGGGAATTACACCGTTTCGCATGTCCGCAGTGCGACCGCGCTGGCTGCCCGCGGTGCCCGGCTTGTCGGCCTTTCTTGAGTTGAACGTGCGCACGTATGTCATCGCCGACGGCATCCCCGGCATTTGGTTCTTCAGCCTCGATGCGATGCAAGTGGTGGCGGTGCGCGCGGCTCGCGGGCTGATCAACCTGCCCTACCATGATGCCGACATTTCGATGACCGCCGCCGGCGAAACGACTCATTGGCGCAGCGCGCGGCGCCGCGGAGTGTTTCACTCCGCCGGCTCGCCCGGCCAGCCGCGGGCGGAGTTCGCCGCGCAATATCGTCCGGCCGGCCCCGTCTACCGCTCACAGCCGGGCAACCTCGACCATTGGCTCACTGAGCGTTACTGCCTCTACACGGTCACGCGCTCGGGACGGCTGTTGCGCCAGGCGATCGATCACGAGCCATGGCCGCTGCAACCCGCCCAGGGTCAGATCGACATCAACACCATGCCGCAAGTCAACGGCCTGCCGCCGCTGATCGACCCGCCGCTGGTACACTATGCCCGGTACCTCGATGTTTGGGGCCACCTGCCTGAGCCAGTGGAGTAACGGCTCTCCTTCGGCGTGGGCGTCGGAACAGGTTTGCGATGGGCGTCTGTAGGGAACGCCCTCGGTGGCGTTCCGTGTGCTGCGGATCGACGTCGCGACGCCCCTCGCGCAACGCCACCGAGGGCATTTCCTACAGATTGCTGGCTTCCCATGATCGTGTAAGGTCATTTAGCTAGAACCAACGCAACAAGACTGAAGTTCCGCAGCCGAACGATCCGATACCAATCTATACGCGGCCATCCGGCTGTCCTTTTCTTTTCCCACCCCAGATCTGGGCGGTGCCCTCCGGGGAGGCATCTGCCGAATGAAGGCGGACACACTTTTCCGCCAAGGAGGCTCTGTGTCGATTCAGAACATCGGGTCGTCCACTGCGGCACTCAACGCGCAACTGTTGCAGTCGAGCAATTCCAGCGGCGACAGCAGTTTCAACAGCGCCGACTTGCCGCAGCTTTCCTCCGACCAAATCCAGCAGCTTCAGCAGGCCCTGACGCAAGACGTCCAGAACGCCTTTGCCAGCGGAGCGTCGGGCGGCGATTTGCAGTCGCAAATCGACAGTAATGTCACGACTACGTTGGGGAAATTTGGCTTCAACGCCAACCAGACGCAAACCGTACTGGATAAGCTGAACCAGGCCGCCGGCGGGCAAGGTCACGCCGGCCGGGCGCACGGTGGTGGACGTGGACACGGCAGGCGAGCTCAGCAGGTTATCGCCAACCTGATCCAAACCTTGCAGAACTCGGCCAACGGGCAAACCACCAACAGCAGCGACTCGTCCAATCCGACGAACACGCTGCTGAGCGCCATCACGGGAAGCCCGTCGACCAGCTCCGGACAGGGGCTGGATCTTACGGCATAGATGGTACTGTCCAGACGCTCACGCGCGTTTTCATCTCCGGGAATTTTTGCGGCTGGATTTCGTCGGCGGCGAAGATGGTCACGCCCTCGCCATGAGATGTGGGGGCGAGCCCCATTTCGTGAACTCCCTCGCCCTCGACGAGCACGCGGCGCTCAAACGGCTCCTTGCCGCGATTGAAATAGGCCATAATTCGCGGGCGCTCGTTGAGCGGAAATGACCAGCCGCCCGCAGTCATCTCGCCCACGATGATGTCGGTTTGCCGGTCGCCGTCGACATCGGCCAGCACCAGACTGTGCGGGCAATACAAGCCTTTCTCGATCTCGCGGCATCGCCATGGCGCGTCCGGCTGGTCGGCGTTGCGCGAAAAGACGCCCAGCCGCGCGTCGGGAATCTCGGCTTCGCTGGCGACAATGTCCAAGTGGCCGTCGCCGTCCATATCGGCCAACGCCAACTTGGCCATGCCACCCCAGCCGCCATCTTGCCATTGGCCGAAACGATGCACTCGCCACGGCTCGCTTGTCGGGTCTGCCGGGCACTCGGCCCAGAACATGCCGCACACCACGTCGGGTCGTCCATGCTCGGCCACATCGCCCACGGCAATGCCCGACTGGCTGGCCAGCGGCAACTCGGCAATCTCGTGCCGCGGCCACGGCTGCCGAAGGTCCGCGGGAATTTCGAACCAGACGAGTTGGCGGCGATCGAGCACGGCCACCACGCCGCGCAGCTTGCCGCCGTCGGAACGGGCGAGTGTCAGCGGCTCGACATCGTGGGGCGCAATCGGTCCCGTGCCGAGTTTGGCGATGAAATGCTCGGTCCACGGCGTGCCCGGCGCCGATGCTTCAAACCACAGCAAGTCGGGATCGCTGCATGAGCGCGAGCGTCCACGGGCGACGACAATTTCGTCTCTGCCGTCGCCGTCGATGTCGACGGCGCAGCCGCCGTTGGAAAATTCAGTGTCGAGCCGCCGCGGCTGCAACTCGGTCAGTTCAGCCCGATCGAGCGGCCATTGCAGCATTCGCTCGCCCCAGCCCACCACCGCCCCGCCCTCGGGCGTATGCCGGAAAACGGCGTGGGCAATATGCTCTTTACCCAAGTCCGACAAGAGCAGATGCCGCACTTCGAGCGTGGCCGGCTTGGCGGCGATAAACGTCAAGGCAAAAAGCGCTGCGAGCACCATGGTACGAACTGGTTTTTTCATTCGCTGCATCTCCCTGGGGCGCCCCGGTGACCAAGCACTATTATACTTCACGCGCTCGCCGCAATTGCGGTTCGCTGGCCCGCGTGCGATAATTCCCCCATCGGAAAGGGGGCTTCGCCATCGCTTGTTCTATGGATGCCTCGAAGCTCACGTCGGTCGTTCGGCCCCAGAGATTGCTGCTGGCCGATGCGCCAAGCAAACTGCTGGGGGCATTCGGTTTCGCGGTCGACGCGAGGCGCCGGTGTGCGCCACGAATGTTGCGTGTTGCCGCGGTGCTGTTGGCCTCGGTCGCCCTCTGCGACGCGCACGCCGGCGACCAGTATGCCGAACGCACGACCGACACGTACAAAATAGTCGGCGACTTGCCGATCAAGGCGGACGTCTATCGCTTGCCCGGTGACGACGTGCGGCCCGCCATCGTCTGGATTCATGGAGGTGGCCTGATTACAGGCGGGCGCGGCGGACCGACTCTCGCGCAGCGCAAGCGCTATCTCGACACAGGCCATGTAATCGTCTCGATCGACTACCGCCTCGCACCGGAGACGAAGCTCTCGGGCATCTTGGAGGACGTTCAAGACGCCATCCACTGGGTCCGCGGCAAAGGCGCCGGCCTTTACCAGATCGACCCCAAGCGTGTCGCGGTCGTGGGCCATTCCGCCGGCGGCTACCTGGCGCTCATGGCCGGCTTCACCGTCGAGCCACGGCCGCAGGCGCTGATCGCGTTCTACGGCTACGGCGATGTCGCTGGCGACTGGTACGCCAAGCCCAGTGCGTTTTATCGCAAGACGCGGCCTCTGTTCACCAAAGAGGAAGCGTATCAGGCAATTAGCGCAAGCGAGACCACCCACGGCGGCGTGAAGGGCCGAAGCAACTTCTACACCTATTGCCGGCAGAACGGACTATGGCCCAAAGAAGTCGTCGGTTACGATCCCGTGAAACAGCCGCATGAGTTCGATCGCTTCTGCCCGGTGCGGAACGTGACCAGCGATTATCCGCCGACCCTGCTCTTGCACGGCGACAAGGACACCGATGTTCCGCACGAGCAATCGGTCGCCATGGCGGCAGAACTGAGCCGCGCCGGCGTCGCTCACGAGTTCATCTCGATTCCGGGCGGCGAGCACGGCTTCGACGGCAAGGGCATGCAAGACGCCAACGTGTCGGCGGCGTTCGACAAGGTCGAGCTGTTTCTCAAGAAATACGTGGGAGGTAAGGCGGACGCAGTATTACCATGACTCGATTAGATCGGTATTTCCGCCTGGTCGTCCTGGCGGGCGTGTTGGCTGGCGCGCCCACCGCACGGGCGGCCAACTTCACGACCGGGGCCGAACCCGCAGTGAAATTCGGCGTCCACGAGATCGTTCTCTCCGCCGCCGGCTCCACGGCCAATCCGTTCGACACGGTGGCGACGGTCACCTTCACGCCGCCTTCCGGGGCGAAGCAAGCAAAGACAGTGTACGCCTTCTACGACGGCGGCAACGCCTGGCGGGCTCGCGTCTATGTCAGCGAGGTGGGCGGCTGGACCTGGTCGTCGGCGTGCGCGACAGACAAGGGGCTGGACGGCAGATCCGGCGGGTTTGCCGCCGGAGACTCGAAGCTGCGCGGCCGGTTGTTGCCGCACCCCAAAGATCCGCGGCAGTGGATGACCGACGATGGCCGCTGGTTTCTCAACCTGGTAGACACCGCCTATTTTCTGCTCAGCTCCAAAGATTATCAGGGCCAGCCGATTCGGGAGCAGGATTTCCACGACTACGTCCGCGACGCCGTGAACCACGGCGTCACGTCGTTCATGACTCAGGGGGTTGCCTACGCCAAAGCGATTTCGGAGGAGCAAAGCTGGACCGCGAAGTATTTTGAGGACGCCGGCTTGACGCGGCTGCGTCTGGAAAACCTTCGCTTTTCCGATCAACGCCTGCGCTGGCTGCTCGACCATTATCCCGACGTCGGTATTGAGATGATTCTCTTCCCGCGCGGCGCCCCCTACGGCGCCGATGAGAGGTTTTGGAAGCAGCTTACGGCCGCCGAGAAGGAGCGAATCTTGCGCTACGTGATCGCGCGCTACGCCGCCTATCCGCAAATCTTCTGGCTCATCGCCAACGACACTCACTATGGCGAGAAATTCCCCAACAACAACGCCTACGTGCGGGAGGTCGGCGCCTACTTCAAGCAGCACGACCCCTGGCAACATCCCCTGTCCACCGGGCACGCTCGCCACGTCGATTTCTTCTTCGGCGACGAAGACTGGGCGACCTACCTTCACCTGGAAAACGCCTACGACCTGGGCGCCAGCCAGTACCCGAAGTACCGCCGTTTCGCCAAGCCGGTTTCCTTGGGCGAGGATCGTTACGAACAGGACCACCCCAACCGGCTCGACCCGATCAACATGCGCTACTACCAGCGTCGGCTCTACTGGGCGTGGCTGCTCTCGGGTGGTTCGGCCAACTACGGGGGGCGCTGGTGGGTGCTGCACCCTTACACGCAGACCGGGAAGCGCGAGGCGCCCAATCCGCGGCCAGCGTACGCGGCCACTCCCCACAGGGCGGCGCTCACCGGTTTGGACTCCGTGCGTTTTATCCGCGACTATTTTGTCAGCCGCAAGATTGAGTTGAGCGACTTCGAGCCGGACCACTCGCTGGCAAGCGATCCGGATGGCGGCCAAGACGCGCGGGCGCCGAAGCTGATGCGCCGGGGGCACGAGGAATTCCTCCTCTACCATCCCAACGCCGCCGCCGATGGGCGCGAGGCGAAACCGCAATCCGAGCGAACCGCCCGCGTGCTGCTCGATCTGCACCAGGCCGACGGCCCCCTCGCGGTGGAATGGTATCGCGCGCACGACGGCATCGCACAGCAAGGCGGACAAGTCGCGGGCGGTACGGAAGTTGAATTGGTTGCGCCATGGCCCGGCCACGATG
The DNA here is from genome assembly GCA_036379195.1 of Pirellulales bacterium. Classification (GTDB taxonomy): domain Bacteria; phylum Planctomycetota; class Planctomycetia; order Pirellulales; family JAICIG01; genus JAICLL01. Next base: position 10,985 of record DASVHB010000536.1, on the reverse strand, counting down.
TGGTGCTGCGGCTGGTCAAGACGCGGTAAGCCAGTGTGGCGGCGGAAGAGAATGACTTCGGTTCGCAGGTCCCGGAACGGCACGAAGTCCGTTCCTTACGGACGTCGAACGTAGCGAGGCCCACCGGTCACCTTGAATATCAGAACCGATCAGAGATTGCTGTTATCCGGCCCGCGTGCGATAATTCCCGACTGGCTGAAAAAGGGGCGTCCGCCATCGCTTGTTCTATGGATGCCTCGAAGCTCACGTCGGTCAGTTTGCTCGACCGGCTGAAATCAGCCAAGCCGGACGACCCGCAGTGGCGGCGGCTGCACGATATCTACGAGCCTTGGATCAGGGCCTGGCTGGCCCGGGCCGGCGAGTCGCAGAGCGACGTACAGGACTTGACGCAAGACGTTTTGTTGGTGCTGGTGCGCGAGCTGCCGGGCTTCCATCGCCAACGCGACGGCTCGTTTCGGCGCTGGCTGGGGCAGGTGCTTTTGAACCGCGTGCGCTCGCAATGGAAGCAGCGCAAACGGCGGCCGCGTGTCGGTTTCGACGGCGATTCGGACGGCGGTTTTCTGGAACAGCTCGAAGATCCGGCCAGCGCCCTGTCTCTGCAATGGGACCGAGAGCACGACCAATTCGTGCTGCGCCGGTTGATGACCGCGGTCGAGCACGACTTTCATGCCAACACCTGGCAAGCATTCCGCCGTTGTACCTTGGACGGAGCCGCCGCCGCCACGGTGTCGGCCGAGCTGGGCATGACGGTCAATGCGGTGCTGGTGGCGAAATCGCGCGTGTTACGGCGGCTACGCGAGGAGGCCGCCGGTTTAATCGACTAATTGTGCAATTAGCATCTAATTTTGCTCATATGCCGGGTGCGACCGCCGCCGATGCCGCCCAGCGATGCTTGACCGGCTCAAGAGCGGGGATATGATGACCATCGGTGTCGTGGCGGGTGCGATGATCGGCCTCGCCGCATCGGGCAAGAGCGGCTGCGTTTTCGCGACAGGTTGACGTCGTTTCCGGACTCTTTCTAAATAGCCGGGCGCGCCAATGTCGCCTTTCGCTCCGCGAAAGTTGCCAGGCTAAACGCCATCTTATGAGATGTGAGTAACGCACCATGCCGCCGGCCCCACGCCCCTTGCAACAGGCGCCTGCGCAGCGCATGGCTACTTGCTTGGAAACCGACGACGACGTGATGGACGCGCTGCGCGAAAGCTTGGCGTCGCCGCAAAGTGCGCCGTCTCATCCGATTGGGCCATCTCCCCCGATTGGGTCGCCTCTCCCGATTGCGCCGCCTGCCACTCAACGGAACACCGCGGCGCCAAGGGTGGCCGCGCGGCCACCGGCGCGGCACGTCGCCGCGCCGCAGCCTTCGCTGGCCGCTGCGTATCGTCCGACACTGCGGCCGCCGATGGCCCTGTTAATCGTCTGCGACGATGGCAAGGCCGAGGGCGAATCGTTCCGCCTGCGCGATGGGCGGTTTGTCATCGGGCGAACGCAAGGCGATCTCGTCATTCCGCACGACGGCATGATCTCGTCACGGCATGTTGAGATCACCCGTCAACTGGTGGGCGGCCAATCGCGGTGGGTGATTACCGACTTGCAGAGCACCAACGGCCTGTTCGTGCGGATCTCACGCACTCCGCTCGACGATCAGTCGGAGCTGCTGGTGGGAAAAGGCCGTTACCGGCTGATCGTCCCAGCAAGCGACGGTTCGGCCACTGCCGATTATGTGCCGCCCCACGGCGCTCGCAACGCCACGCAGGCTTGGGGGGCCGATGCAGCGGCGCCGGCCATGCCCGCGCTGGTCGAGCTAGTCGGCAACCTTTTAGGCAACCGCGTGCCGCTGATCGGCGCCGAGTACTGGATCGGCGCCGACCCGGCCTGCGAAATCTGCCGGGCGAACGATCCTTTTTGCGAAGCTCGTCATGCGCGGTTGACGCGCGATGCCAAGAGTTCGTGGCACGTTGAACAATGCAAAACGGTCAACGGCCTCTGGTTTCGGGTGCCACAGGTGATTTGCGAGAGCGTGGTGCAATTTCAGATCGGCGAGCAGCGGTTCCGCTTGAGGTCAGGAGGCTGAGCGTGCGGCTTCGCGTCCGATTGCCGGAAAAAACCTTCGATTGGCAGTCGAATGCCGCGCCGTTTCGCATCGGTCGCGGCGACTCTTGCGCGCTGCGCATCGAGGGCGAATCGTCGAAGTTCGCCTCGTGGGAGCATGCTGAAATCAGCTTGGGAGACGATAACGCCACCTATGTGACGGATCTTGGATCGAGCAATGGAACTTACGTCGACGGCGTTCGCATTGAAGGCGCGACGCGGCTGCGACTCGGGTCGGCGCTGTGGCTGGGCCGCGCGGGGCCGCGGCTGGAGGTGCTGGAGGTAATTCCACCCGTGGCGCGCCCGGTTCCGGTTCCGGTGCCGGTGACGCCCGGCGCCTCGCTGCCCGCGGCGGCGCCCGAGCGTCATGGCACGGGGCCGGCGATCCGTCTGCCACACGCGATGCTTTTCGCGATCGCCGCGCTCGTGCTTGCCGTGGCAGGTTGGACCTGGCTGCGCAGGGACGCTGCACCGCGGCGCATGCCGGCGACTCCTGCGGTTTCGGGTATCAAGAGCGCGGGTGCGAACGACGCGGATCGCAAACAACCCAACGAAGAAGAAAAGCCGCGCCTTCGGACTGACCTGGGCCATGGTCAAAATCCTACGGCCGCGGCGGGCAACGAGGCAACCGACGAGCCACCAGAGAAAGCGGGCGACTCGCCCCCGGAGTTGCCCATCGCGGCTGATTCCGAGGAACTGGCCGGGGAGACGGGTTTGTCGTCCTACCGGCTGATCGTGGTCAAGGATCCGCAGACTCAGGCCGCCTTTCCGCTGGCCGGAGCGGTGATCGTCGGAGAACAGGGGCTGCTTACCACGGCCGACGTTGCTGTAGAAATTGCTAAATTCGCGGCGCGCGGCTGGCAGATCAGAGCCGTCCGCTCTTCGCAGGATTCGGGCGTGCCGTTGGACGGCATTCTCGTCCACGCGGCCTTTCCAAACGCCGACCGCGAGCAACAACTTTACTTCAACTTGGCCATTCTCTACGCCGCCGAACGTCTCGACGATGTGGCGACGCTGGCGCCGGCCACGGAATTGGCCGAGCTCGAACGCGGGCAGCCGCTGGCGTGCATGGCCATCGACCATGCCGGTGAGGCCATCGACCGCTTTCAGCATCTCCGGCCCGAAGGGCATTCCCTCAAGGTTTTTGCCCTGCGGGGCCTGTCGCCGGAGGCCGGCGCGCCGCGCATCCTGTTGCTGCGCGGTGCGTTGACCGACAAGGCATCGGGCGGCCCGATCTTCAACGATCGCGGGTATCTGATCGCCCTCTATTGCGAGGCCGCGCCGGCTGACGGCGCCTCGCAGAACGCGCCGGCCATCCATTACGCCAAGCTCATCGAGCCATCGCTCATTGAGCTGGGGCTTTCCCGAGAAGAAAACCAGGTTTGGGTGCCGCCGGTTGTGCCGGCTGACCTGACCGCCGAGGAGCCCGCCCAATGATTGCTGTTAGCCGTGGTTGTCTCGCGTGGGTTTGCTGCGCGTGGCTGTTGTGCGCAAACGACGCGTCCGCCCAAGTCATGGTTCGCTGCCCGAGGTCCAGCGTTTCTTTGCTCAGCGAGGCCATTGTTGCCGAAGCGGCGCTGCTGCGCGCTTCAGGCGATCTTCTCGTTTCAGCCGCGATCGCGCGCAATCTCCACGCCGAGGCGGCTTCGAAGGAGATGGACAACTCGGTCAAATGGGTGAGCACCTATTTCGAGCGCCGCCGGCTCAATCGCGACGCGCGGGCCGCCGCGAATCCCGGCTATCTCCAGCGCGAGCTGAAGCAGCAAGAACAATATCGTCTGCTGATCGACAAAAACCTGCCGGCCGGCGGGGGCGAGCTGAGCGAGGAGCTCAACTATATGCTCCGCGGGCTGCTGGCCAACACGTCGTATTCGGACTTCAGCTCGGACCATCCCCATTCGTTCATCACGTCGGCAGACAACGTGCCTCTGTCGGCCGAAGAGCGCCATCAGATTCGGGTTACCGAGGGCAAGCTATCGGGCGGCAAGGCCCTGGTGTTTCGGGTCGATACGGCAGAAGTTTTAGAGACGCGCTGGCCGCCGGCCCTGCGCGTGGAAAGGTTTGACCCGGCGCGCAAAGCGTTCGAAGACGCGCGCGATTGGGCAATCGGCGACCTGCGTGTCGAAAAAAAGGTGACCCGGTCGAATCAAAAGCGGTTGATGGCCGCGGTCGACCGGCTCGCGACCGAATTGCAAGCGGCCTATCCGCCCAACTACCGCAAGAATCTGCCGCCGCGGGACCTAATGGCCTACCTGGCGGCCGAGCGCTTTCTGCGGTCGCTGGCAGTATCGACCTATCGTTTGGTCGAAGCGCAAAGCTCGCTGGCCTTCGATCAGTCGTTCCGCTTCCAGGGCAAGAGCGTCGGCGAGTTGCTGCAGCACGTGGTGAGCAAAGGACTGGAGTTCGCCCCCGCCGAGCCGGGCGGCGAGGCCACCTATCGCAAGGTGTATTACGGCGTGCGCGCGTTTTACGAGCGCGTCGTGCCCAAGCCGACCACCGACGAATAAGGTTCCCGGCAATTTTCGCGACAGGTTGGCGGCCGCTGTGGACTTTCCTTTCTGATCGATTCGGGCATGGGGTTATTCCAATTCCTCCAGGCAGCCACCTTCGATGAACGCCCTTGAAGCCACCTGTCCGCCAGCGTCGGTTTTGTCGGATTTTGGCTTGGGAAAGCTCGACGTCGCCAGCGCCGAGACGGTGATCCGGCACCTGGAAACCTGCGCCGATTGCCGCGGTCGCGCCGCCAACCTGCCGGGAGACAGCTTTGTAGACCGCCTGCGCGATGCGGGCGGAGCGTCGCAGGAAGGCTTTCGCCGCGAGCGGACTTTTGTGCCCGGCGAATCGCTGGCCAATGCCGCCAACAGCACCGATGGCTCATCGGTAAAGGAAGATGGCCTTCCCGGGCCGTCCCGTTCGATCGCCGGCCAAAATAAGCGGGACGGGCTGGCAAGCCCATCCCCAATGTCCGGGCCGCCGGAACTCGCCGACCACCCGGACTATGAGCTGATCAAGCAACTCGGCCAAGGCGGCATGGGCACGGTTTATCTGGCCCGCAACCGCGAGATGGACCGGCCCGAAGTGCTCAAAGTCGTCAGCAAAGCGCTGCTCGACCGGCCCGGCGCGCGAGAGCGCTTTCAGCAAGAAATTCGCTCCGCCGCAAAGCTGGCGCACCCGAACATCGTGGCCGCCTACAGTGTGTTGCGACCCGGCGAGTTGCTGGTGTTCGCCATGGAATACGTGCGCGGGCAAGACCTGTCGCAGGTCGTCCAACAGCGCGGGCCGCTGCCCGTGGCCAACGCGGCGTTCTACATCCATCAGGTTGCCCATGGCCTGCAACACGCTTTCGAAAAAGGCATGGTGCATCGCGACATCAAGCCGAACAATCTGATGCTGGCCATCGAGGGCAAAAAACACACGGTCAAGATTCTCGACTTTGGACTGGCCAAGGCCACGAGCGAAAAGGGCGCGGACGCCGGTCTGACCAAAAGCGGCCAAATGCTGGGCACGCCCGACTATGTGGCGCCCGAGCAGACGCTCGATGCGCAGAACGCCGATATCCGCGCCGATATTTATAGCCTGGGCTGCACGCTGTATTTCTTGTTATCGGGCGGGCCACCGTTTCAGGAAAACAGCCTCTACGCCATTTTGGAAGCGCACCATAAGCGCGAGCCGAAACCGTTGAACCTGGTGCGGGCGGAAGTTCCGGCGGAACTGGCGGCCGTCGTCGCCAAGATGATGGCCAAAGATCCGGCGCGGCGCTACCAGACGCCGATCGAGGTGGCGAAGGCCCTGGTTCCGTTCTTTAAGCCGGGAACGATCGCGCCGCCAGCGCCCGAACCGCCGCGGGTTGACGCCGCGCCTTTGCCGTCGGCCTGCGAGCCCGGGCAGGCGTCGGTGGCCGCGGCGCCCGCATCGCCTGAGCCGGCGGCGGTGCTTCAGCCGGCGCCTGGGCCATCGCAGCCCGATCTGCTTAGCCTCACCATCGACACTCATCGCCCTGACCCGAGGCCGCGCGGTCGCTGGTCGTCGCTTCCGCCGTGGCAGCAGAAGAGCCTGGTTGCCGCGGCCGGCGCGGCGGCGGTTGTCTTGCTGGGCGTCATCCTGCTGGTGCGCACTCCCTATGGAATCGTTGAAATCGAGGTAAGCGATCCGAAGGCGAAAGTAACCGTGGCGGTGGATGGAAAACGCATCGATGTGGGCGGCCTCGACGAACCGCTCTCGCTGGAGGTCGGCGATCACGAGCTTACGGTCATAGGCCAAGGCTTTGAAACAATTACCAAGCGGTTCAAAGTTACCCGCGGTAAGAACGCGCCGCTGACCATCGCGCTATTGCCCAAAAACGACCTCGGCGTGGACGACGGCGTAAAAAACAGCGCCGCGCCCGCCAGTCCGGAGGAATTTGTGCCGCTATTCAACGGCAAAGACCTGACGGGCTGGACCGAACCCGATCAGAAAGGCGGTTGGGAGGTCGTCGATGGCGCCCTGCGGAACCAGTTTGGCGGCAGAATCTTCACCGAGAAGACGTTTGCCAACTTTGCGTTTAATTTTGAATTCCAGATGTCGCCGGACGCCTGCGCTTCGATCGACCTCTTGTCCTTTCCGGACGACGCGCCCCTTTGGGTGTTTCTCGATAACACCAGGAATGCGATGGGCGCCATCACCTGGGACGGGCGGGAAAAAGGTTTCTATGTGGATCGGCTAGACCCGCCTGCCGAAGTGAAGCCCGATGGCCAGTGGAATGAAATGACCATCGAGCTGCGCGATTCGATCCTGAAGGTGACAATGAACGGCAGGCAACTCGGCGAGGCAAATATCGAAGAGCACATGGATCGAAGACGGGAAAGCCTGCCTTCGGCCCAGCGGCAGTTGGGGCGCCTGGCGATCAACAAGCGATGGGGAACTGGCGCGGTCCTTCTCCGCAATCTTTCGTTGAAAGAATTCAGCGCCGCCCGAGTCATTCCTTTGCGATCAGAGCAGTCGATCGCAAAGGGCGACGCCGATGCGAATGACATCGGTCGCTTTGCTTGCGAGATCCCCGATGGCCGGGGCAAGTGGTCGATCGAGGGCGACGAACTCGTCCAAGCTTCGCGTGGTCCACGAATCGGCCTGTTATTTGGAGACGCCGATTGGCGAGATATCGACTACTCGATCGAGGTGCAAAGGACCGCGGGCAAGGAATCTTGCGAGCTGCGGTTCCGTTTTCAAGACGATGCGAACGCTGACCATTATTTTGTGGGCGGCTGGCACAATACCCGGCATGGCGTTGTGTCGTTCGACCAGGGCAATCATAAGTCGCTGGCTCTCGTAAACGGGTCGCTGAGCATCGGCACTTGGTATCAGGTCGAGGTCCGCCTGCGTGGCGAGCGTGGCGAATGTTTCTTGGATGGCAACAAGATCGCCACGTTCAACGCCCGCGGTGGCGGCCGCGGCCGCGTGGGGCTGCTCACTTGCGATTCGTCTTTTCGCTTCCGTAATATCTCGGTCAAATCGCCCGATGGGAAGGTGCTACTCGCGGGATTGCCCGACCTCGCAAACGCCAGCATCGATCCGCCGCAAGCCGCCGGCGACGACGCCAAGCCGGAAGCCGCGGCGGCATCGCTGCCGCGCTTTGCCTGCGAAATCAGAGATGGGACGCGCGGCAGTTGGTCGATCGATGGCGATCAACTCGTCGCCAAACCAACGACCCCTGGCGGCGTCATGCTCTTCGGTGACCCAAACTGGACCGACTACGACTTCCACTTCGAGGCGAAGGTCATCCGAGGCTGGTACCTGCGCACGTTCTTTCGATTCCAGCACAGCGGAAACTTTCATTCGTACAACATCGGCGCTTGGACCAATACCTGGCGCCTCGTCGATACCATGGAGCACCGGAAGTGGGGCGAGCGCCAGTGCCAGCGGCCGTTTTCGCTGGCCAAGGGCGATTGGTATCAGGTTCACATCCAAGTACGCGGGGAGAAAGGCTCCTGTTTCCTGAATGGCAACAGTAGCGGCGATTTTGCCATGCCGAACCTTGCGCAAGGTCGCGTCGGCTTCACCTTGGAAGAACGCGCGTCGTACCGCTTCCGCAACATCGTGGTGAAGTCTCCCGACGGAACCGTGTTGCTGGAGGGCCTGCCCGACCTTGACGGCGGAGACCATGTCGAGCCGTGAGCGGCGGCGCGCGCAGCCTAACTTCTAGGGGCGGACGTTTTCTCTTGCCGGCCTGGTCCGCATACCGGGCCGGCAGGCAAGTGCGGTTCTCAGCGGCCGTCGGGCGGAATGACATGGCCGTCGCGGGGATTGAACAAGCGACGCAACGTCTCGGCGGCAATCGTCGTTTTCAGAAAATGAACGCTGCCGTCGCAATACAGCGCGTTGAAACCGCCGTTTTGCAACCCTCCAAGGCCCGCCATCGGCTTCTCCGGGTCGATCGGCAAGTCGTCAGGTTGCGTCCAAACCATCGCCTCTTGCGGATCGGCCTCGACCACCATGATCGTGTTCGACGTGCCGTCGGTAATGTTGCGGAAACTGACATTCCGGGCCCAGGCTAAATCGACATTGTCTTTGCGAAAGGCCACCGCCTGGCCGATCGCGCCGCCCAATGCGGCTCCGCCCGCACCGGGTATACCGGCACCCGGCGCCGCAACAGCCTTCGCGTCGCCGCCGTCGTCCTTGCCTGTGGGAAACACGGCCGCCGGACCAGTGGGGGCCAGATAAATCGTCCGCTCGGCATCGGAAAACGCCGGATGGCGGTAGACGTCGGGCATTTGGGCGATCAGCTTTTTGTTGTGATCGCTGTTCCAAGGCTCGTCGAAATGAAATTGCTGATAGAGACCCTGCTGCTCGATGAACGGTAGAATGTGTACCCGCCAGCTTAAGAGTGGTTTGCCATCCTTGTCATAGCTCGAAGTGGGGAAACGCCCGAAAACGTCGTGAAAGTTGTGGAAGGCGATGCCAATCATTTTCAAATGATTGACCGATTGGCTGCGCATGGCTGCCTGCCGGGCCGACTGCACCGCGGGCAACATCAGCCCGGCGACGACGGCGGCCGTCGCCGGTGCGGCGCCAATCTCTCCACGGCCATGCAGCGTCAGCCGGTTGCCGGCGCGCTGTCGCTCGATCGAATCGACGGTCTGGCGAAACATCCGCCGCGCGTAGAGCAGCGGGGCCTGTTCGGTCGCTGGCGCCGCGCGCCCTTGCATCTGGGCGAGCTGCGCGTCGAGCGCTTCTTGGGCAAACTTGATCGCGCTTTCCATCAGCGACTCCAGCCGCGCCGCCGATTTCTCGTCGCGGCACTCAACGACGAACGCCGACTCGGTTTTTTCACCAACGCTGATCGAGATTTGGGAGAAATCGACGAGCGCGGGCAGCTCGGCCACTTCATCAAAAGCGGGCGGCAGCGGCGGCAACAGGCTGATCGCCTGGCGAAGCTCGTCGCGCAGCGGACTGACGACGGCCACAGCGGCAGCCGCCGCGCCCGAGTCGAGCTGCCGCAAGCGTTGCAACAGTGGGCTCTGGGCGTCGCCTTTGGCGCGAAACATTTTTTCCAGCAGCGCGCGCCGGCCCACCAACACGGTGTGTGGCTCCGGCACGATGGCCATCGGCGCCTCCGGGCCTTCGCGCTGGAACAACTGCGGTACCTTCCGCTCGATGGTTGCCTGATCGACCGGCGCGTTGAACCGCGCGATGACTGCCGGCTGCGGCTCGCCTTTGGCATCGATCGAGAGCAGCACGATGATCTCTCGCAGCTTGGAGAGATCGATACCAAGCTGCTCTTGAGCCACGGCCTGGGCCAGCTCGACGGGCAGGGCCTGGATCAACGGCATGGCCAGAATGGGTTGCGGATGCACAACGACCGCCAGGGCGAAATCGCCGGTAATGTATTGCAGATCGAGCGGCGAGCGAGGGCTGGCGGGCTTGACAGGCGAAGCGGCGTTTGGCGCGGTCGCTTCTTTGGCCGCCGTGGGCTTTTTCACGGGCGCGGCCGATCGCGCGGCGCGCTGAGCAAGTGGCGGTGCGGCAGCGCGGCGTTGGGCGACCGAAGGGGAAGTGAAAGTCAGCATCACCGCCAGCCCCGCGATGATGTGCAAACGGAGCGATGAGAGCGATCGTGTCAACATGGCAGAGACTCCTCAGCTCGATGGGGACTGGCGTGATTTGATGCACGAGACGCGCGCACAATATAACGCCGTCCGTGGCCTTCGGCCAGCAGGACCATAAAAACGAACCACGAAACACACAAAACACACGAAAAAAAAGAAATGATGGATGAGCGCTGTGCCTGCCTGTTTTTTCGTGTGTTTCGTTTGTTTCGTGGTTCACCCTGCGCAAGCAAAGCAGCGCGCCGTTGTTACGGTCATTTTTCGCTGACGCTTCGGGTTGGTATGAGACCAAACGGCCGCTTCAGATGTCATCCAGCGCGCGATACCACTGGGCAAATTCGCGCTCGGCGGCGCCGCGGTGGATGTCGCGCGCCAAGGTCGATACCGCCGTCACCAAGGCCAGCGGCGCCGCGATCGCCAGATAGAGCTTACCCAGCGCGATGCCGCCAGCCAAAAGCTGCGCCACCGCAACCGCCGTCAAGGTATTCATCACCACGTGAATCTCACAGAACTTGCGGGCCGTGTGAACGACGGAGACAAGCACGTTCTTTGGCGATAACGCGAGGTGGTCCTCGCGCTTGTGGCTGGCTTCCGTGGCGTCGAGTGGCCGGGCACAAGGCCCGGCGCTACCGGCTGGAGCGAAAGGCGGCATCTGCCTGCCGCCGCCGACTACCATCACCTGGCCCTCAAGCTGTTTCAATCGCCCGATGAACGCTTTATAGCGGGCATCGTTGACCAGGCCCAGCAGCAACAGGCCGACCGACCACGCCAGTCCTGCCACCATCCAGGCCGCCGCGCCGGTTGCCCGCATCAGGC
>DASVHB010000535.1:0-7429 GCA_036379195.1 Pirellulales bacterium | reverse complement strand
TCATCTTGGGCCTACTCGTCACGGCGCCGATCAGTCTTCTGATTTGGCGGTGGTGCGGTTGGCGGCTGAGCTAGACGCGCCTTTTGGTGCGTTGCCTGGTGTCTGATCGCCGGCTAAAGTAATGATGGTGTCTCAGAATTGAGTTGGAACCAAACGGGTACGAAGCATGATTGAAACGGCAGTCAGCTATGTGGTGAAAACCCCGGAAGGCCATTGGCAGGTCGTGGGCAGCGGCGTCTCGCTGGAATCGGTGGTCTATGTCTATCGCGAGGGTCTCAGCGCCGACGCAATTGCCGCAGAGTTTCCTAGCTTGAGCCTAGAACAGGTCCACGGCGCAATCGCTTTTTATCTCCATCATCGTGCGGCGATGGACCAGCATCTCGGTGAACAACGATTGCGCTGGGCCGATCTGAAAGCGAAAAGCGATGCGGCGAACTCCGCATTGCTCGACCGAGTGCGTGCATCTAAGTCCGATTGAGCGACTCACCGGTGAGCGTTCCCCGATTCTTGGCAGACGAAGATCTGCGACATAGCATCGTCGCTGCGGTCGGCCGGCGAGAGCCAGCCGTTGATTTTGCGACCGTTCCCGAACTGGGCAGGTCCGGTGCGCCGGACGAGGATGTATTGGAACTCGCGCATTCTCAGGGTCGCATCGTCGTGTCCCATGATGTAACAAGCATGAGATCAACCGCGCAAAACCGCATTGCTGCCGGCCTGGGCATGTCTGGTTTGTTTCTGGCCCCCCAATTCAAAACCACGAGCGAAATTGCGGAAAGCTTGCTGCTCATCTGGCGGGCTTCCCAAGCTGAAGAGTGGCATGATCGCATTATTTACCTGCCGTTGTGAGAGCCAATGATGAGGCAACACTTGAAGTTCTATCAAGGGAGTCTTGCGATCGCCGCCATCTTGGTCTGGTCGCTGGCCACAGCGGCCCGCGCGGCCGACGACACGCCTGCCGCCGCGCCGCCCGAGACGCTGGCCCCCTATTGCCCCAGCGCCGACGAACTGCGGCAGTCGTACGAGCGGGCAGAGCAGATCGCGCGCGAGGCGCGAGGGCGGGTGTTCAAAACGCAATTGACGCCGCATTGGCTCGCCGATAACCAGCGGTTTTGGTATCGCCACGATCTACGCGGCGACCAGAAAGAATTCATCGTGGTCGATGCCGAGCAGGGCACGCGCGGGCCGGCCTTCGATCACGCGCGGCTGGCCGCGTCGCTGGCGCAGGCCGCCGCGGCCGACTACAGCGCCGAAAAGCTGCCGTTCAACGACATCGACTTTATCGACGACGCCAAGGCAATTCGCTTTCGCGTCGGCGAAACCACCTGGCGGTGCGATTTAGACAGCTACGCCTGCACGAAGGTCGAAGATACGCCCGCCGGACCAGCGAGAGCCGCTTTCGCCTCAGAGCCCCCGCGGTTCGACGGTCGCCGCCGCTTTGGCCGCCGCGATGAGCCGGAAGGCGTCAGCTCGCCCGATGGCAAATGGACCGCGCGCATTCGCGATTACAACATCGTGGTGCGCGCCGCCGGCGCGGCGGAAGAGGTTGCGCTGAGCGACAACGGCCAGCCCGACTTCGCTTTCGGCGAACTCGGCTGGTCGCCCGACTCGAAGACGCTGATTGCCTGCCGTGTCGAACCGGCCACCACCAAAGACGTTTACCTGATCGAGTCGTCGCCGGCGGCGGGCGGCAGGGCAAAACTGCGGACGATGCCGTACGGCCAGCCCGGCGACAAAATGTCGCGATATGAGCTGTGGCTGTTCGATGCCGAGGCAAAAACCGCCCGGCGGGCCGAGTTGGAGCCGATCGACTTTCAAGGGCCGCCGCGCCCGCATTGGCTGGCCGATGGACGGCGCTTCACGCTCGAGCGTACCGACCGCGGCCATCAGCGGTTCCGCGTCATCGAAGTCGATGCGCGCACCGGGCAAACCCGCAACCTGATCGATCAGCGCAGCCCGACGTTTATCAACGGCGTGGGGCAGATCGTCCGCCATCTCGATAAGACCAACGAGATCGTGTGGTCGTCGGAGCGCGACGGCTGGAATCATTTGTATTTGGTCAACGGCGATTCCGGCGAGTTGCGGTCGATCACGCAAGGAGCGTGGGTGGTGCGCGGCATCGAGCGAATTGACGAAGAGACGCGGCAGGTGTGGTTCCGCGCCTCCGGCATGCACCGCGGCCAAGACCCTTACCTGGTGCATTACTATCGCATCGGGCTGGATGGCGCGGGGCTGACGCCGCTTACTCCCTGCGACGGAAACCACTCGGTGCAGTTTTCGCCCGATCGCCGCTGGCTGATCGACAGTTATTCGCGCGTCGATCAGCCGCCGATTCACGAGCTGCGCCGCACCGCCGACGGCTCGCTGGTGTGCGAGCTGGAACGGGCCGACGTTTCGGCGCTGGTCGAGAGCGGCTGGCAACCGCCCGAGGTGTTTTGCGCCAAAGGCCGCGACGGCCAGACCGACATTTGGGGCGTCGTCTGCCGCCCGCGAGCGCTCGACCCGAACCGCAAATACCCGGTGATCGAAAACATCTACGCCGGGCCGCAAGACTCGCACGTGCCCAAGAGCTTCAGCAGTTATCAGCGCATGCAGTCGCTGGCCGAGTTGGGCTTTATCGTGGTGCAGATCGACGGCATGGGCACGGCGAACCGCTCGAAGGCGTTTCACGATGTTTGTTGGCAGAACCTGGCCGACGCGGGTTTGATCGACCGGATCGCCTGGATCAAATCGCTGGCCCGGCGCTATCCGTATGTCGATGCCGAGCGGGTGGGCATCTTTGGCACCTCGGCGGGCGGGCAGAACGCCGCCGGGGCCGTGCTGTTTCATCCCGAGTTTTACGATGTGGCGGTCGCGTCGTGCGGTTGCCACGATAACCGGCTCGACAAAACCTGGTGGAACGAGCAATGGATGGGCTACCCGGTTGGGCCGCACTACGCCGCGCAATCGAACATCACCAACGCTCACCGGTTGCGCGGCAAGCTGATGTTGATCGTGGGCGAGCTGGACACCAACGTTCCGCCCGAATCGACATTCCGCCTGGCCGACGCGTTGATCAAAGCCGGCAAAGATTTCGAGCTGCTGGTGTTGCCGGGCGTGGGGCATTCCGACGGCGGGCCGTATGGCGAGCGGCGGCGGCGCGATTTCTTGGTGCGTCATTTGCACGGCGTCGAACCGCCCGAGCGCAATGCGTCCGACGCGCAAACCAGCGCCACCGAAGCCGCCACATCGACCGTGGCCGCCCAACCACAAGGCCGGTGGCTGGGGCAGAGTCTAAGCGATGCCCCGGCATCGACCCACCGGGGCATCGGCAAGCCTCTGCCCCGGCCACGTGCGGTAAGGTGACGCAAACCACGTTGGCAACCACAGTTTTCCCGTCCCTTGGCCCTTGGCCCCCAATCCCCAATCCCCAATCCCTAATCCCTAATCCCCTGCCCATGCCACGCATCTGGGACCTGCACTGCCATCTGTCTGCCGGGGCGGGCCGCACGCCGGCCGAGCGCATGGCCGAGCTGATGCGCTACGCCGACCGCATGGGCATCGAGCGGGTCTGCCTGTTCATGGGCTGGCCGCTCACTCAGCATCCGTCGCCCGAGCGGCTGCGTGAAGAAAACGACCAGGTGCTCGAAGCGCTCGAGCATTGGCACGACCGCGCGTTCGGGTTTTGCTACGTGAGCGGCGAGCACGTCGAAGCCAGCCTGCGCGAGATCGACCGCTGCGTGCGCGACGGGCCGATGGTGGGTCTCAAGCTCTGGGTGGCCCGGCGCTGCGGCGATCCGCAGCTCGACCCGATCATCCGCCGGGCGGCGCAGCTCAAGGCGGTCATCTTTCAACATACCTGGCTGAAGACCGACGGCGGCAACCTGCCGGGCGAGTCGACCCCGCACGATTTGGTGACGCTGGCAGAGCGGCATCCGGGCGTTCCGCTGATCTGCGGCCACACCGGCGGCACCTGGGAGCTGGGCATTCGCGCGGTCCGCCCGGTGAAGCAGATCTTGGTTGACCTGGCCGGGTCCGACCCCACCGCGGGCTTCGTCGAGATGGCCGTGCGCGAGTTGGGCGCCGAGCGCGTGCTCTACGGCAGCGACGCCGGCGGGCGCAGCTTCGCCAGCCAGCTTGGCAAGGTGCTGGGCGCCAAGATTCCAGACGCCGACAAAGAGCTGATCTTGAGCGGCAATTTGCGGCGGCTGATGGCGCCGATTTTACGCGAGAAGGGAGTTCGTATATGACACCCCCGATCGTCGATACCAACGTGTGGCTCTCGCGCTGGCCGTTTCGCCGTTTGCCGCACGACGAGTCCGCGGCGCTGGCGGCCATGCTCCGCGGTCAGGGTGTGGTCGAGGCGTGGGTCGGCAGTTTCGATGGGCTGCTGCACCGCGACGTCGCCTCGGCCAACCAGCGGCTGGCCGCCGAATGTCGCGGCGTCGACGCCGAGTTATTGGTCCCCGTTGGAACGGTCAATCCGCGGCTGCCCGACTGGCGAGAAGACCTGCGGCGATGTCATGAAGAACATCGCATGCCGGGCATTCGCCTCTCGCCCGGCTACCACGGCTATCGGCTCGACGACGCGGAATTTGTCGAGTTGTTGACCGAGGCCGCGCGGCGCCGGCTGATCGTCGAGCTGGTGGTGTCGTTGGAAGATCAGCGCACGCAGCATCCGCAGTTGCGCGCCGCCCCGGTCGATGCGACGCCGTTGGTCGAGGTGGTTCGCGGCCTGCCCGAGCTGCGGCTGGTGTTGTTGGGCGCGCCGGGCGTGCTGAAGCCCGACGTGATGGAGCAGTTGGCGTCGGCCGGCCAGGTGTATTTTGACCTTGCCACGCAAGAAGGTCTGGGCGGTGTGGCCAGGCTGATCGATCGCGTGACGCTCGACCGCGTGTTGTTCGGCTCGGCCTCGCCCTTGTTTTATTTCGAGTCGGCGAAGCTGAAGTTGCAGGAGTCGGAACTGACCGGCGAGCAGCTCAGCCGCATTTGCGGCGCCAATGCCCGACGGCTGTGCCACGCGACCTAGGCAAGCATATCACGACGAGCACACTACCCAACCGCAAAAGCCCTTGTTTCGCCGCCCCAAAAGCTTTAGGCTATTGGCTTTCCATTCGCCGAGCCCCATTTCCCCCACCATGACCCTTTCGCGGCCCGACGGACCTGTGCGCATCGCCATCATCGGCGCGGGGGCCGTGAGCGATTATCATCATGTGCCGGGCATCCGGCTTGACCGCCGTGCCCGACTGGTCGCCATCTGCGACGCCGACCCCAAGCTGCTCGAACGGCGAAAAAGCGAGTGGGGCGTCGAAAAAACCGCCACCGACGCCGAATCGCTCTGCGCCGACCCGGAAATCGACGCGGTGGTCATCTGCACGCCGAACTTTACGCATCGGCCCATCGCTCTGGCCGCCGCCCGGCACGGCAAGCACATCATGTGCGAAAAGCCGCTGGGGCTGAACGCGACCGAAGTTCGCGACATGCAGCAGGCCGCCGATCAGGCCGGCGTGGTCCACATGACCGCCTTCACCTATCGCTTTGCCCCGGCCATGCGATATCTGAAACACCTGGTGCAGAGCGGCTCGCTGGGGCAACCCCGGCATTTTCGCTCGCAGCGGTTTCTGGATTGGCCCGAAACCAGTTGGGGCTGGCGGCAATACGAGCATCTGGCAGGCGCCGGCGACTTGTTTGATATGACCATCCACCGGCTCGACTTTGCCATCGACCTGCTGGGGCCGATCGAGCGGGTCTGCGGGGCGGTGGCTCGGTTCGCCCCGCGCACCACCACGGTCGACGGCAAAGACTGCCCGCCGTCGAATGTGGACGATTGGTCGAGCCTGATTGGCGAATTTGCCAGCGGCGCCACCGGCGTCTGGGAAGGCACCACGCTGGCCAAGGGATATCACCGCGACGGTTTCGGGCACGAATGGGCCGAGGTCAACGGCGCCGAAGGCTCGGCGGTGTATCGCCTGCACGAGCCGAACAGCATTCTGCTGGGCCGCACCGGCCACGACCTGGCGCCGGTCGAGGTGCCGAACGAATTCCTCAAGCCCGCCGACAGCCCGCGCGACCCGCGCGAGGGCAAACCGGCCACGGTGTTTCGTTACGACCTGATGTGGGAGTTTGTGTCGGCCATCTGCGAAGGTCGCCCGGCCGTGCCCAGTTTTGTGGATGGTCTGAACGCTCAGCGCATCGCCGACGCCGTGCTGCGATCGCACCGCGAGCGACGATGGATCGATATCGGGGATTGAATGAGCAGTGATCTGATCGATCAGAACCGGCGGGCGCCGCTGCGGCGTCTGACGGGTGTGCAAGTGGTGGCCACCGGCAGCTATGTGCCCGACCCCGTGGTGACCAACGAAGATCTGCACGCGCGACTGGGTTTCGACCCGGCCTGGGTGCAGCAGCGCAGCGGCATACGCGAGCGCCGGCACGCCCCGCCCGAAATGGCCACCAGCGACCTGGCGGTGATCGCGGCCGAACGATGTTTGCAGCGTGCCGGCGTGTCGCCGGCCGATGTCGATCTGGTGCTGGTCGGCACGTTCACGCCCGACATGGCGTTTCCCGCCACGGCCTGCCTGGTGCAAGACCGGCTGGGCATTCGCGCTCCCGCGGTCGACATGCAAGCGGCCTGCGCGGGGTTTATGTATGCGCTGGTCACTGCGTCGCAGTTTGTCGCCACCGGTTGCAGCAAGCTGGCGCTGGTGATCGGCGCCGATTGCAACTCGCGCATTCTCAATCCACAAGATCAAGGTACGTATCCTCTGTTTGGCGACGGGGCCGGCGCGGTGCTGCTGACCGCCGGCAGTCAAGAGCAGGGGCTGGTTTCCTACACGCTGGGTTCCGACGGTTCGGGCGGCGAACTGCTCAGCCGGCCCATGGGCGGCTCGCGCTTGCCGATCGAGTGCGAGCTGCTGGA
The DNA here is from genome assembly GCA_036379195.1 of Pirellulales bacterium. Taxonomy (GTDB): domain Bacteria; phylum Planctomycetota; class Planctomycetia; order Pirellulales; family JAICIG01; genus JAICLL01. The sequence goes on along the minus strand of DASVHB010000535.1, from coordinate 534 downwards.
AAAAGGTTTGCAATACATGCAGATGGACGGCCGGGCGGTGTTTAAGTGGGCCGTGCGGCTGCTCGACGAGTCGATCTCCGACGTGTTGCGGGCCGCCGAGCTGACGCCCGGCGAGATCGACCTGGTCATCTTGCACCAGGCGAACATTCGCATCGTCTACGCGGCCACCGACGTGCTGGGCATCGACCGCAAAAAAGTGTTCATCAATCTCGACCGCTACGGCAACACCTCGGGCGGCAGCATTCCCCTGGCGCTCGACGAGGCGGTCGAGCAGGGACGCATCGAGCGGGGCAGCCGGCTGTTGCTGAGCGGTTTCGGAGCGGGCTTGTCGTGGGGCACCGCGGTCTGGCGCTGGTAAGGACGGTAGCTCTTGCGTTCGACGTCTGTAGGGAACGGACTCCGTGCCGTTCCGCGCGGGCGGCGCGACGTCCATTCGCCCTTTGCCTGGATGCCAAAAGCGACGTTGGCTATCGAGCCGCGAGGGCAGGAAAACTTCAACTGCAGCTCACGGAACGGCACGGAGTCCGTTCCCTA
>DASVHB010000534.1:0-3351 GCA_036379195.1 Pirellulales bacterium | reverse complement strand
GCATCGAGATATCGTCGCCGGCCGGGCAGTCGCGGCGCACCGAGCCATTCGACCGCGCTAAGCGATCGCTCGGCCACTTGCGCATATTCAAGCGCCGCCGGGCCGCCGATCGAGGCATCGACCCACTGCTCGCTCGCGTTGAGTTGCGATCGGCGATAAAGGGTCGTCGCGCGACTTTCGGCCGCCACGCGATCGCTCCACTTCGGCCCCGACAGCCAGGCGAGCAGTTGCCAAGCGGCGTCGCTGTGAGTCGACGACGCCGACACACAGCCGATTCTTCCCGAAATGCCCAACAGCGGCACATGGCGGGCCTCGTCGCCGCGCCGCTCTTCCCAATGCTGCGTCTTGGGGTTGTACACATCGCTACCGCCGGGCAGCTCCACGAAGCCAACCTCGAACGTCGCCGCCTGGCTACCACGATCGCTTTGCTCCGCCGTCGGCGAAGCCGCGCGGGGCGCGGGCCAACTCATCGCCAGTCCGCACTTGCCCTGCAAGAACGCTTCGCGCACGGCTGCCGGATCGGCACGTTGCGATTCGGGCGAAAGCCGGCTGGCGGACACCAATTCGTCCAGCGCTCGTACATAGGGCGGGCTGGCGATCAGCGGCGCCATGGTTTCGATATCGAACAGCGCCGAATAATGGTTGCGATGTTTGGCATAAGCGGCGGCTCGGGCCAACAGCGTCAACCCGGCCCAACCTTCGGCGAGCGGCTCCCGTGTACCCGACCAATCGTGAGCGGCGTCGCCCGTGATGCCGAGTTTTTTGGCATCGCCCAGCAAGCTCGCTAATTCGTGATACTCTTGCCAGCTTTGCGGCGGCGGGCGATCAAGTTGCTTCAACAGGTCGGCGCGGTACATGCACACGAACACCGGCGAGCCGAAGGTGACGCCGTAGCTCGTCGATCCCCACGAGGCGTCGTGCGTTTTGTTGGCCTCGAAGACGTCGCGTGCGGCCAGATCGTCGCTGCTAGCGGCGCCTTTGGGCAACGGCATGAGCCACCCGCGCTCAACCAGCTCGCCCAGGTCGGCCGCCGGACAGATGACGGCGTCGGCATCGAGAGACTCGGCGCCTAGCAACTCTTCTTCGGAAACTTGGCGCACCGCCAGTTCCGCGCCGGTCGAACCGCGCCATTCGCCTCGCAGCCTGCCGACGGCATCGGCCAGCTCGTGGTCTGCGGCGACGACCAGTTCGAGCTTGATGCCTTGCCATGGCAGCTCTACTTCGGTGGCGGCGCCCTGATCGCCGTCACGCGATTGGTCGGTGCAGCCGGCGACGGCAGCCAGCACCACGGACACCAACCACCGAGTACGCGTGCGTCGGGCGGTGTGAAACAGCGACTTAGGGTAAGCGAATTTCATTAGCGGCACGACCCGCAATCATATCCGCAATGTTGGCTTTCTCGGCTTCATTGCTATTAGTCCACGACATGACGAAGCGTAACAGGTCCCACAGTGCCGTGCCAGTCGGACGAATGACCGGTAGGCGCCAGCGTCGGCGTTTGCGTTTCATCGGGGCCGTCCAGCCACGCAGTTGCGAGCGTCTGCATCGGCTGATTACAATCCCGCCAGCCGCGAGGGCTGGGGCTACCTTTCTGGGGCATCGCCAAGGCTCTGCCCCAGCCACCAGCCACCAGCCACTCGCCACTCGCCACTCGCCACTCGCCACCAGCCACCAGCCACTCCCCATGTCCGTTTTTCTCGGTATCGACATTGGCACCTCGGGCACCAAGACCCTGGCCATCGACGAACAAGGCAAGATTCTGGCCGACGCCACCGAGACTTATCCCTGCTACCATCCCAAGCCGCTCTGGAGCGAGCAAGATCCCAACGACTGGTGGCGGGCCACCGTGGCCACCGTACGGGCTGTCGTGAAGCAAGCCCGTCTCAAGCCGGCCGACGTCAAGTCGATCGGACTTTCGGGCCAGATGCACGGCTCGGTGTTTTTGGACAAAGGCGGCCGAGTCATCCGGCGAGCGTTGCTCTGGAACGACCAGCGGACCGCCGCCGAATGTGACGAGATCGAGCGCCGCGCCGGTGGGCGGCGCAAGCTCATCAAACTGGTTGCCAACCCTGCCCTGACTGGTTTCACCGCGCCCAAGATCTTGTGGCTGCGCAACCACGAGCCGCGCAACTTCGACGCGCTGAGCAAAGTGCTGTTGCCCAAAGACGAAATTCGCCGCCGCTTAACGGGCGAATATGCCACTGAAGTCAGCGACGCCAGCGGCATGCTGCTGCTCGATGTGGCCAGGCGGGCGTGGTCGAAGCCGCTATTGGAACGGCTCGAACTCGACCCCGACCTGCTCGCCCGGTGCTACGAGTCGGAAGAAGTCACCGGCACGCTCACGCGCCAGGCCGCCAAAGAGCTGGGGCTCTCGACCGAATGCCGCGTGGTGGGCGGGGCGGGCGACTGCGCGGCCGGGGCGGTCGGCAACGGCATCGTCAATCAGGGAACGCTCAGCACCTCGATCGGCACTTCGGGCGTGATGTTCGTCCACAGCGACGAGGTGAGGTTCGACCCCGAAGGCCGCATTCACACTTTTTGCCACGCCGTGCGCGGCAAGTGGCATATGATGGGCGTCACGCTGTCGGCGGGCGGCTCGCTGCAATGGTTTCGCAATCAATTGTGTCAGGCCGAAATGGCGGCCGCTCGAAAGACCGGCCAAGACTTGTATGAAGCCCTCAGCCGCGAAGCCGCCGCCGCGCCGGCGGGCAGCGCCGGGCTGTTCTTTCTGCCTTACCTGTCGGGCGAGCGAACGCCGCATGCTGACCCCCATGCCCGAGGATGCTTCATTGGGCTCACGCTCGCCCACACGCGCGGCCACCTGGTACGGGCCATCATGGAAGGGGTGACTTACTCGCTGCGCGATAGCCTGGAGATCATTCGCGGGCTAGGTGTGCCGGTGCGGCAGATTCGCGCCGGCGGCGGCGGGTCACGCAGTGCGTTGTGGCGGCAAATTCAGGCCGACGTGTTCGGCCAGAAAGTGGTGACGCTCAACGCCGAAGAAGGCGCGGCGTATGGCGTGGCCCTGTTGGCGGCGGTGGGCGCCGGGGCGTTCAGCGATGTGCGCGAGGCCTGCCGCGCGGCCATTCGTGTGGTCAGCGAGACCGGTCCCAACCGCCCGGCCCAGAAACGCTATCAGCATGCTTTTCCGATTTATCAACGCTTATACCAGTCGCTGAAAGACGATTTTAAGCGATTGCCGGTGTCGTAGGCACGGCCGGCGGCGGCGCAGTGTCGCCCTCAGCGGCCACGGGCGGGTAGTGTCCTAAAGTTGTGTTGCTCGGCCACACTAACCCGAAGCGCGAGCGAGGCCGAAAGCTGATTCGGCCTCGCTTGCGCTTCGGATTAGTG
>DASVHB010000533.1:0-8749 GCA_036379195.1 Pirellulales bacterium | reverse complement strand
CAGGCCGCGGCGCGGCTGTTTTATCGGTTGCAGGCGCACTATGCCGAGCTGCGGGCCGCCTGGCTGGCCGACTGGCTCGAACGCGAGCTGTTGGGCGATTTACTGGCCGAGCTGCAACACGGCGCCGCCGTGGCGCAGTCGCCGCCATTCCGCGAGGCGGACAGCGCGCTGGCCGCCTTGGTGCAGACCTCATCGTCGCGCCTTGCAAAATAGTCGCCGAGTCCGCGATTGAATCGGTTTTGACACCGGCAACGACCGATTGTCAAAACCAATCAGAGGTGAAAGTTAGCCCTCGATTTACTGCGCGGCCGAGCGGCTGCCGTCGGTCGAGCCGCCGATGGGCATGTCGGCCTCCATCGGTCGGCCCGCCACCGAAAAGCCCAAATTGTAGAGATACTCTTTCAGCCGCGTGTAATCGGCAAAGCTGTCTGGGTACGTCCAAAGCGTCACCGTCGATTGGCGTGGCCGCAGTTCGGAAAGCCTCGCCCGGAACCGCGAGAACTCCTTCATGGCGTCGTCGACCGTTTCGCCCAGATGGTCGTTGATCGGCAGCAGATAGACGGTGAAGCGCTGGTGCAGGCCCCCGGGCACCAGCTCGACGATATACTCGGCCTGGAAATCTTGCAGCGGTCCGACCGTGCCCGTGAACGTATCGGTCATGGCGCTGCCGGCGCTGCGGCTGTGGGCGTCGTCGAAGGCCAGGTTAGCCAGTTCGACCAGCGGGGCAAACGCCAGCCTGCCGTGGCGGAGCTGAAAATGGATTTCGCTGCCGTAGACGGTGTGGCTCAGCGGCGTGGGATAGCTTTTGATTTGGATCGGCTTGCTCTTTTTGATTTGGCTGACTTGGACCTTGGCCTGTTCGAGCCGCTGCGCTTCATGCTCGGCGGCGGAGAGCGCTCGCTGCATGTCGAACGACGCGCGCGACTGGGCGCCGAGCGATTTTTTGGCTTCGTCGATTTCGCGTTCGTGTTCGGCCAAAAGATAGGCCAGCGTGCCGCGTTCCTGGTAGCGCGCTTGCGTCGTAAACGTGACCGAGCGCACCTGGTCTTCCAGCCGTAGCATGTCGCGTTCGAGCGAATCGGCTTCGCGCGCCAGGTCGGTCACGTTGGCCTTGGCCGCGGCGTCGTCGGCCTCTCTTTGGGCAGGCAGGTTTTTAATGCGGATGCCAACCACCATCACCAGGATGATGAGAATGCCGACGATATTGGTGACGACGTCCAGAAACGAATCGCTGCCGATCGCTTCGGTTTCTTGTCGGATGGTGCGTGGCATGAGCAGATGCGGAGTGCGGAGTGCGGGATGTACCGAGGGCCGGGCACAAGGGCCAGGGCAAATGTCGGCCACGAGGGCCGAGGCTACCTCCGGGGTTTCATGGTTCGTGGGCGGCCGTGCACGTCGAAACCACTGTCGGCCATCAGCGACTGCAATTCGGTATAGCGGCGCTGCCCGCCCGGCTCGATCATCATGACCAGTTTCGGCCGCCAATACATGCCCCGCCCCGCCGTGCCCCACGAATCGATTCGGTCCCAAACCGTGCTCACCAATTCGTCGAGCGAATCGTCGGTATGAGAGCCAAATTTGATCACTTTCATGCCCCGGGCCCCCCGCGACTCGGGCATGATGGTCAAATGCTCGGCATCGCAGACGATTTGAATCCGGCGTTCGACCGGCACATTGCTGGTGCTGGCGTCGGGATTGGCCCAATTGCGCTCGCGTTTCATACCGCGGCCGCCCGACGAATTCTGAGCGGCGGGCGGCTGAGCGCCCATTGCGATCATTGGCATGGGCATACTCATCTGCCCCGGCGGCATGGTGCTCGACCCCATGCTGCCGCCGCCCATTGCGGTGCTGCCGCTTGAAGCGCCGGCACCCGACGCGCCGCCACTTGCAGTCGAACCGCCTGAAGAGCCGCCGCCGCTCGGCGAACCGCGCGGCCCACTGCGTGACGTCGATGCAAGTCGCCCCGCGCCCGCCGTACTTGCGCCCGAGCCGCTGGTTCCGCCTCGCGCGCCCGATGATCCACCCTCGGCGTCGGAGGCGCCGGTCGCCGGCCCGCTTGCCGCATATCGACCGCCAGCAGACCGGGCTGCGCCGTTGTTGGTTTTCTGCCCTGTTGATGTGCCGTTGTCGTCGCTCGCCGACGCCGTGGCGGCGCCTGCCGGGCTGCCGGTGCGCTGGGCGGTTGCCATCGCTCTGGATCCGGCAGTTGCGGCCTGATCAGTTCCAGATCGCGTCCCGTCGCCGGAACCATTTCCCGCGGCGTTTTTCCCAGCGCCAGCACCCTGGGTCCCGGGCAGTTCGCCAGGCTTTGTTCCGGCCAGCCCGCCAGGTTTGGTTCCGGGCAGTCCGCCAGGTTTGGTTCCGGGCAGTCCGCCAGGCTTTATTCCGGGCAGTCCGCCAGGTTTGGTTCCGGCGGCCGACGCGAACTCGGCGCCAGATCGCGCCGCGCCCGGCGTTGTGCCTTGCGCCGTCGTGCCAGGGCCGGTCGGCGATCTGGCGATTCCATTGCCACCGTAGCCTTGCGCCGCGGCAAACTGCCCTGCCGAAGCAGCCGGCAGCCGACTACTCGCATCGTGGCCGGCGTTCCCTGATGCCCCGCCTCCAAGTCCAGGTCTCTGATTGCTTACGCCTGGCCCGCCCACTCCGACTCGAGGTCCGTTGGCGGCCAACGGTTCTCCCGCGTTGCGGCTGCCGATGCCGATGCCGCCGGCATACTCGCCGTTGGCCTGTTCATTGCCGGTCCAGGCGCTGCCCGAGCCAACTCCTGACATTCCTGATCGCTGACGCCTGAACCCTGAGCCTTCGTTCTGGCCTGTGTCGTCGCTCGCTAGCGCATCGAGATATGGGTTGTCGGCCGCCCCCGGTCGGCCGGCCGCGTTTCGGCCGGCGCCATTCATTCCGCCAGCGACGCCGGCCGGGCGACCGCTAGCAAACGCCGAGCGATATTTTCGCAGGCCACCGCTCAGGGTGGGCGCCCCGCCGGCGCCACCGTGCGCTGTTCGAAACGAGATCTGCCGGCGATTAAAAAACAGCCCCGGCGCCGCGCTGGCCAGATAGGCCTGACGCATGCGTCCCTCGCTGATGGCTTGCTTCATGGCCAGCAGCAGCATCGGGTCGGTCGGCGGGAATTCGATCTGCCAATCCTGCGCGACCAACTCATAGCCGAAGTCGGGACCCAACGATTCCAACACTTGCCGGGCCGCCAGATAGGCGAGCACTCCATCGGGTCGCACGATCATCAATGGGTAGGCGCTGCCCGTCTCGCCTTCTCCTTTGAGCGAATTGCGCAGGTAATACTCGCGGGCCGCGCGCACGGCGGAAGCGAGCGGATTCCCCAAACCGCCGTCGATCGCAAAATCCTGCTCGGTGAGCGTCAAGCCCGAGGGTTGCAAAACAACCCCGGTAGCGCGGCATTCGATATAGATGGGGCGGCGATAGGTTTCGTTCGGGCCGCGGTACGGTATCACGGCGTACGACTGCCGGCCTTCACGGGCTTTTTCGGTGAGCTTGCCCAGCTCGCCGCGCAGACCGGCCACTCGATGTTGTAACCGGTCGAGTTCGCTTTTTAGTTTCGCTTTGTCGCGTTCGTCGCCGGCGGCCATTTGGCTCAGGCGCTCGCGTGCCGACGCCAGCTCTTCGAGCTCTCGGCGCAGCCGCCGCGCATGCTCTTCGATGTGGCTCAACTCGGTTTGCTTGTCGGCCAGGGTCTTTTGGGTGGCATCGCGAGATTGGCGCAACTGCGAAATCCGCCATTCGAGCTCGGCTTGTTTGGCGGCCAGTTCGTCGTCGGGCGCGGCCGCGGCGTTGGCGGCCCCTTGCAGCCGGGCCTGGCGCGCAATCACCACCAGCACCACAATCAGTGCTCCCATCGTGCACAGCAGCACCGCCAGAAACGGAAACAGCGAAACTCCGGCGGACTGTCGGTTTGGCGCTGCCCGGCGTTTCATGCGGCCCTGTGGGTGCTGGTTCCGGCCCGGCCGGCCGATGCGGTGGCGCCCGTCAGGCTGACCTGCGGTGCGGCGGCCTGGCCCAGCCGAACATTCAACAGATTCAGCGCCCCGGCCAGGTGCAGCATGGTTTCTTCAAAGTGCTGGGCCCCGGCCAACGCGGCCAGGTTGCTGTTAAGCTGCTGTTCGAGTTTGGCCACATGCCCGGTGGCATCGACCACTCGCAGCAAGATTTCGCTTTGCTTGGCCAGTTCGGCTTGCTGGCCTTTGAGTGCCTGCGTGCTGTCGGCCAGCGTTTGTTGCAGACGGCTCCAATTGCGGCGGTTCTGCTCGGCGGCCGCTTCCGACGAGGCCGACAGCCGTTCGGCGTGTGCCGTGATGCTTTGATGGAGCGCGCCAGACAAGGCCGATTCGAGCAGTTTGCCCGACTCGGTCGCGGTGGCGTTCCAGCGGACTTGAGCGGCGTCGATCGTCTGCTGCCAGACCTCGGCCTGGCGCACGACCAATCGCTCGCTGGCTTTGAGCACCATGTCGGCGATGCGGCGCATGGCGGCGATCTGGGGGTCGTCGCCCGTGCCCATCTGCTCGAAGCGCCCGCCCAGCTCGTCGGCCGCGCGACCATCGACGGCGGCCAAAAGCCGGTTTTCCATGCGGTCGACAAAGAACTGCACGAACATCAACACCATCGACAGGCCGAGCGCCAGGGCGGTGGTGTCGAACGCCACACCCAGGCCGCCGGTGACGGTGGGCAGCGAGTCTTCGAGCGCTTGCGGGTTCAGGCTGGCGATGGCCATGGTGATGCCGATGACCGTGCCCAAAAACCCGAGAATGGGAATGGCCCAAATGATGATCCGCAACAGCCCGTAACTGGCGTGCGATCGGGCGGCGTCAGACTCGGACAGGTATTTCAGCTCGTCGCCCAGCTTGTCGGCCGAGCCGGCGAACCGCACCGACTGCAACGCTTCGCGCAGCCGCCGCGGCAGGTAGTCGTCGTGCTGCGTCTCGGGCAGTTGGTCGAGTTGCGCGAGTAGTCGTTCGGCCTCGCCCGCCGGCTGTGGTTCATCGGCGTGCGGCGGCAAGAGGGTTCGTGCGAGCGCCGCCGATTGTCTGCCGATGTCGAGCGCTTTGAGCACCAGGCCCGACAGCCCGACGAAAAACATCGCCGTTTCCAGGTATTCCACCCAGTGACCGGCAAAGTAGCGAAGCACGAATTCGTCGCGCCAATAGCCGGTTTCGATGGGGGCGTAAAAGCCAATCGAGAGCAACAGCCCCCAGACAAGCGACGAACGCAAGATCGTTAGCGGCAGTCGATTCATTTTGCTCACGTCGATTTCCTTATTCTGGTGGGCGTGCTGCGGCCGCACTTCGATACAATCGGCGTAATCGCGCAAGTTGTGCAACGAAACGCCGGAAAAAGTGGCGTAGTCTCTCCAAACTCCGGTGGCCGCACAATACGGAAACTGGTCAAAAGTGCCACAATGCAATTGGCCGATAGCTCCATTGTCGCCCGTGCGGCCGAGGCGGAGCCTTGAGCCTTAAGTCCCGGGAGGGAGAGAGAACAGTCCGGCGCCGGCCTTTGGTCGCCCGGACTGTTTTTATTTACCGAGGCGATCGGAACGCCCCGGTTTAACGCCATAACGATGGCGCTTGGCGCAAGATGCGGTGGCTGGGGGCAGAAGCGCCGAAATAACATGAGGTTCGCAGCGCAGACGCGTTTCTGCACCCTCCTGTCCCTGTCCCCTATACCCTGTCCCCTGTTCCCTGTTCCCTGTGCCCTGTTCCCTGTGCCCTGTGCCCTGTTCCCTACTCCCCCGCGTATGTCGCAAAGCAATTGGGCGTTTCCCACAGCCGCGCTTCGACGATCGGAAAACCCTGCGACGCGGTGAACTCATAAATCAGCCGCGCGATGTTTTCGGCCGTCGGATTCACGTCGAGCAAGTACATCGGTTCGCCAAGCTGCCGCAGCATCGGCACCGCCGGATCGTCGCGGTGCAACAGCATCCGGTGATCGAGCGTCTCGTCGATCCAGCGGCTCACCACCCGCTTGATGTCGGAAAAGTCGAGCACCATGCCGCGGTGGTCCAGATTGGCGGCCTCGATGGCGATGACCGCCCGGCCATTGTGCCCGTGCAGATAACGGCACTTGCCTTCGTAGTTCAGCAGACGATGCCCATAACAAAAATCGATCTGCCGCGTGACGCGAAACATGATTTCATCCTCCCAGCGAGCGGCAGAGCTTGCCGCCGGCGTAACGTGTGAGGTCTGGCAGACCGACGTGCTCGAACGCGCGTCGCCGTTCGCCGCATTTATTGCAGTCACCACAGTGCATCGGTCCGCACGGGTTGATGCACGAAAACGTCAGCTCCAGCGGATAGTGGCGACCAAGCTGCATCACCTGCCGCTTGTCGTAGCCGGCCAGCGGCCTCACCAACCGCACGCCGCCGCCCGTGGCCAGGTTGAGCGACGTTTGAAACGCGGCGAAAAACTCCGGCGTGGCGTCGGCGAAGGGATTCGCCTTGAGCGGTCCCAGGGCCAGCTCATCGATGCCATTCAAATGGCACCACAGCGCCGCTTTGACCACCAGCAGCAGGTTGCGGCCTGGCAGGTAAACCGCTTCGTCGTCGCTCTCGGCGTCGGGCACGCCGCGCCCGCTGATGCTCCAGTGCTCGCCATAGAGATCGGCCAGAGGCAGATCGAGCGTCACCAGTTCTTCCAGACGATCGTCGGCGATGGCCGCCAAAAATCGCCGCAACGCCGCCAGCTCGGCCGTTTGCCAGGTAAGTCCCGAGCGCACATAGAACGGCTGCACGCGGCGGCCGCGCTCGAGGTAATGCGCCAGCAAGATCGAGCTATCGAGTCCTCCGCTGACCAAAACGCCCGCGCCGGCGCGAGGCAACCTGGAAGCCATCAGTGTCTCCGAAGCGCAGAGGACAGGACGCCCGGACTGGCCTTCCGCGGCACTGCTCCTTTTGCAGTAAACGTCTATATAGTACGGCGTTTTTGCCGATCGTCAACGGCTCGACCCACCTTCGCAATTCGTCGAACGTCTCCTAGAATAGATCGCTCGCGCGCCGGCAAGCCGCCGGCAGCGGAATCATTGCCTACGCAAAATCACATGGGACAGCAATATATCTACCAGGTCTCGGGCCTGACCAAAAAATACGCCCAACGCGAAGTGCTCAAAGAGATTTGGCTGGCCTTTTATCCGGGGGCCAAGATCGGCGTGCTGGGCCGCAACGGCTCGGGCAAAAGCACGCTGCTGCGCATCATGGCCGGCGCTGACCGCGACTACGACGGCGAAGCCAAGCTGACCGACGGCTTTACCGTGGGCTATGTGCCGCAGGAGCCGACGCTCAATGCCGACAAAGATGTGCGCGGCAACGTCGAAGAAGCCGTGCAAGAAACGCGCGACCTGCTGCGGCGGTTTGATGAGATCAACGCCCGATTTGCCGAGCCGCTGGACGACGCCCAGATGGAAAAGCTGCTGGCCGAACAGGCCCGCGTGCAAGACCAGATCGACGCCGTCAACGCCTGGGAAATCGACCGGCAAATGGAAATTGCCATGGACGCCATGCAACTGCCGCCGGGCGACGCCGAGGTGAGCAAGCTTTCGGGCGGCGAGCGGCGCCGCGTGGCGCTCTGCAAGATGCTGCTGCGGCGGCCCGATTTGCTGCTGCTCGACGAACCAACCAACCATCTCGACGCCGAAAGCGTGGCCTGGCTCGAACGCCACCTGCACGAATATCCCGGCACGGTGGTGGCCGTCACGCACGACCGCTATTTTTTAGACAACGTGGCGGGCTGGATTTTAGAAATCGACCGCGGCCGCGGCATCCCCTGGGAGGGCAACTATTCGTCGTGGCTGGAACAGAAAAAAGAGCGGCTGGTGCGAGAGGAAAAGGCGGCCACCGCCCGGCAAAAGACGCTGGAGCGCGAGCTCGAGTGGGTGCGCATGGCGCCTCGCGCGCGGCAGGCCAAAAACAAGGCCCGCCTCAAAGCGTATGAAAAAATGTCGGCCGAGCGGTTCGAAGACCGGCAGGAAGAGTTCGAGATTCAGATTCCGCCGGGCAAGCACCTGGGCGATCTGGTGATCGAGGCCGAGCACATCAGCAAGTCCTATGGCGACCGCGTGCTGATCGACGACCTGTCGTTTCGGCTGCCGCCGGGTGGAATCGTGGGGGTGATCGGTCCCAACGGGGCGGGCAAGACCACGCTATTTCGCATGCTGGTGGGCGAGGAGCAGCCCGACAGCGGCGCGTTGCGCGTCGGTCCGACGGTCGAAATGGGCTACGTCGATCAGAACCGCGACGCGCTCGATCCGCAAAAAACCGTCTGGGAAGAAATCTCGGGCGGCTACGACAACCTGGATATGGGCGGGCGGCGGATTCCCTCGCGGGCCTATGTGGCCCGGTTCAATTTTCAAGGCAGCGATCAGCAGAAGCAGGTGGGCACGCTTTCGGGCGGCGAGCGCAACCGCGTTCACCTGGCCAAGCTGCTGCGGCGCGGCTCGAATCTAATGCTGCTCGACGAGCCGACCAACGATCTCGACGTCGACACCTTGCGGGCGTTGGAAGAGGCGATCGTCAATTTCGCCGGCTGCGTGGTGGTGATTTCGCACGACCGCTGGTTTCTCGATCGGCTGGCCACGCACATTTTGGCGTTCGAGGGCGACGGATACGTGCACTGGTGCGAGGGAAATTTTCAGACGTATGAAGAGCAGCGGCACGAGCGGCTCGGCCTGGCCGCCGACGAACCGCGGCGGTTTCGATACAAGAAATTGCAGCACTAACCCGGATTATTCA
>DASVHB010000532.1:0-8701 GCA_036379195.1 Pirellulales bacterium | reverse complement strand
TCTTTGGCCCGCGTCAGGTCTTGAAACTGGGTTGAGAGGCCCTCATAGCGGCTTTCGAGCGCGGCCAGCTCGTCGAGCGCCTCGAGATTCACGTTGCCCAAATGGTTGAGCTTTTTACGCAGCTCGGCGATCTCGCGCTCGACTTCCTCTCGCGCAAGCTGCTCGTCGCTGGTCAAAGCGTGCTCCAGCGCGGCCAGCTCGATGCCATAATCTTCACGCAGCCGATCGGCCAAGGTCGCGCGCTCGTGACGGATTTCGCCGGCGGCCAGATCGCGCGCGTGCCGCTCTTGTTCGAGCGAACGAGCTTCGCTCTGCGCGGTTTGCGACTGCGCGACCTGCTCGCCACGGCTGGCGCGCTGCTCTTCCTGCCGCGCGGCCAGGGCGATGCGCTCGTTGGCCAGCGCTTGCTTATCGAGATAAAGCAGGGCCGCTTCGGCCTCGGCCCGCAGCGTGTTCGTTTCGGCCTGGCGGCTCTTTTCGCGGGCCTGTCGCAATTGAGTGCGGCAATCGTCGATCGACCGTCGTCGCTCGCGCTGATCGCGCTGTAACTGCGCCAAATGAGTCCGCAAGTTCTGCAATCGCTCGTCGCCCTTGGCCTGCTCGACCTGCGCCGCCGCCACGACACGCTGCTGCTCCTGGCGAAGTTCGTCGGTCTGCCGCATGGCTGACCGGCTGCTGGCGGCGATCTGTTCCGCGGTGGCCAGCGCGCCGCGCGCGGCGTCCAGCCGAACCCGAGCGTCTTCGATCGCACTGGCAAGTCTTTCCGTTTGGCCCTGCGCGTCCTCGCGGTCGCGGGCGACCTCGTTCAATTGATCTTCGTTCTGTCGCCGATGCGTTTCCGCCGCGCCCAATTGCAAGCGATGCTCGCTGAGCTCTTCGGCGGCCTGCTGATGTCGGGCGGTTAGCTCGCCGAGCGCATCGGCCAACCGGCTGGCTTGCCGCGCAAGCTCGTCCACGTCGGCGGCCAGCGAGTGCTCTTGCGCTTTCAGCGTCGCGAGCTGCTCTTTCAGCGAGCGCAACTCGCTGCGGCGCGAGATCAAGCCCGCCGCGGCCAGACGCGGCCCCACCGAAAGCGATCCATCGGCGGCCAGCACCTGGCCGCCCGGCGTCACCAGGGTGCAGCCGCGGCCTGCGCTCGAAGCCAATTGCCTGGCCACCGCCAGGTTGTCAACCAGCCAGGCGCGGCCCAGTAATTGGCCGACCAGGGGCTTCAGCTCGTCGGGCGATTCGATCCACTGATCGAGCCGGCCTTGCACCCCCGGCATTCCGTCGAGCGCCGGCCAGTCGCCGACGTCAGTGTTCATGTCCAAGGGTAAAAACATCACGCGGCCTGGCAACCGCAACGACACTTGCTCGGCCCAGGCGACGAAATTGGCATCGGCTTCCACCACCAGGGCTTGTGCCTTGTCGCCCAGAGCGGCCTCGATCAGCGTCGCCGCGTCGACGTTCACGTGCAGCAATTCGGCCAGCAGGCCGCGTAAGGCGCGTGCGGGTCCCGCCGGCTCGCTGCGTGCCTTGGCCAATAGCTCTTTGACACCGGCGCCCACGCCTTCTTGACGCTGCTCTAACTCTTCGACCATCGCCGCGCGCTCCGCGGCGGCAGCCTGTCGCTGGCGCAGCTCGGCCAACCGGGCGGCAAGGTCGTTCTGGCGGCCACGAAGCTCGGCCAGGCTCGCTTCGGCGGCGGCGCGCTGGCGAAGCAGTTGATCGACCGCCTTCGCCGATTGTTGCTGTGCGGCTTTGCGGTGCTCGATTTCGGCCGCTGCATGCTCGTGCGCCGCGCGCAGCTCGGCGAGTTGCTGTTCGCGCCGGACAAGCGCCGCCCGAGCGGCTTCGAGCTGCGCGGCCAGCGCCGCCGATTCGCTCTCCAGCGCCGCGGCCTCACGGGTCGCTTCGAGCGAAGCCTGGCGGCTGGCTTCGTATTCGGCCCGCGACTGATCGAACTCTTGCTGCCGCTGGGCGAGCTCGCGCTCGCAGGTTGCGAATCGCTGGCTTCTTTGGTCGGCCTCGCGGGCCGCCTGTTCGACCTGGGCCGAAGTGTCGGCCAGTTGCTGCTCAAGGTCGCCGGCACGCACGCGCAAGGCCGCAAGCTGACTAAGCAGCCGCGCCGCTTCGGCCGCCGCTTCGCCCGCCCGCCCAAGCTGCTGCTCGATGGTTGCCTCGTCGATCGCGATGCGCTCGCGGTTGCCGGCAATTTGTTCGTCGCAGCGGCGTCGGGCTTCGACCGTTTCGTGCAGGGCGTTTTCCAGTTCATGCGCCGCGGCGCCGAGTTGTTCCGCCCGAGCCAGGGCGGCGTCGCGCTTGGCCGCCAGGTCGCCCAGTTCGGCTTCCAACTCCGCCAGCCGGAGCCCCAGCCGCCGCCAGTCGGCCAGGCCCACTTGCGTGCGCAGGGCTTGCAGCCGATCGGCGTGCTCCTGGTATCGCTTGGCTTTCGACGCTTGCATGCGCACGCTGCGCAGCCGGCTGCCCACTTCGTCGACAATGTCGGACAGCCGCAGCAGGTTTTGCTCGACGCGCTCCAGCCGCCGCAACGATTCGAGTTTTTTCGATTTGAAGCGGCTGATGCCCGCCGCTTCTTCGAACAGCGCCCGGCGATCTTTGGGCGACGCTTGCAGCATGACATCGACCTTGCCCTGCTCGATCACGCTGTAGGCTTCGGTGGCCACGCCGGTGCCTGAAAACAAGTCGCGAATGTCGCGCAGCCGGCTGGGCTGACGATTGATCAGATACTCGCCTTCTCCGCTGCGGTAGATACGGCGGGTAATCAGCACCTCGGGCGTGTCGATGGGCAGTACGCCGGCCGAATTGTCGAAGGTGAGCGTGGCTTCGGCGGCGTTGAGCGGATGCCGGGTGGCCGACCCGTTGAAGATAATATCGGCCATCTCCTTGCCGCGCAGGCTTTTGACGCTCTGCTCGCCCAGCACCCACTTGATGGAGTCGACCACGTTCGACTTGCCCGAGCCGTTAGGCCCGACCACCGCCGTGATGCCGCTGGGAAACTCAAACCGTGTTCGATCGGCGAAGCTCTTGAAGCCGACCAGTTCCAGAGCTCTCAGCATGCGGTTGGGTAGGGTGGGCATTGCCCACCGTGGCGTGGTTGAAAGGTACGGCGGGTTAGCCCTGACCAATCCACACTAACCCGGCACGCAAGCGACGAAAACCCCTATGGCTTCGCCTCTGCCTCGCTGGCGCTTCGGGTTGATGTGGAAGGTTTCGAGACCGACCGGTGGGCAGTGCCCACCCTACGCGCACGCTACCGATTGCCCTCACGGTCCCCAGGCGCTCCAATCGGCGACGCTGTGATAGAGCCGACTCCACAGCGATTGCTCGGGCGCATCGTCGTCGCGGCGGGCGTGTTTCTTCTTTTTCGAGTGCCCGTCGTCGTCTTTGCCGCCGGGCCGGGCAAACAGCCCCGGCAACGGGTTGGCGACGATAATCTGATCGTCGTCGTCCCCTTCGTCGTCGTCCGGGCGGTCGTAAACTCGGCCTCCCTGCGGCAAGGCGTCGATCTCGAAGCGACTATCCAGATTATGCCGCATCTTGGCCAGGTGCAAGAGTTGCACGACGTCGGGGTAGGTGCCGCCCAGGGCCACCACCTCGCGAATGATCTCGTCGATCCGCGTGGAAACCACACGTTTCTGGTCTTGCTCGCCCACGGCGAAGCGGCTGATCGTCACTTCGTCGCCGCCGCGTGAGATGACCTGGATGCTCTTGCCCGCCTCCAGCGTGCAGGGCGTCAGCAGCCGCTGGTCGGGACCGAACAACACCATCTCCGCCCGGAAACTGCGGGTAGCGTGGATCAGGGGTGGTCCCTTGGTTTCGAGCACATGATAGCTGAACTGGTCGCCCAGGCTTTCGCCGCGCACCAGCGGATCTTCGCTGTTCATGGCCCACAGGGCGCGGAACGCGCCATAGCGGGTCTCGGCGCTGGAAACATCGAGCAACTCGCGCAGCGCGTCGAACGCCGTGTAATCGTCCATGGCGCTCAAGGCCGTCAAAGCAAACGCGCGGAAGGCGCGGTGCTTGGCGGCTTCGGCCAGCGGCCCGACGGCGTCGGTCTCATCGAGATAGGCCAACGCCTCGGCCGAGTAAAACTTGACTTCCAGATCGTTCGACTCGATGCCCTTGCGCAGCGTCTTCACGCCCTCTTTGCCCAGCGCTTCGAGCTTGAGCGCCGCCGGGGCCGCTGTCAGGTGATCGAGCAACTGCCGCTCGAGCAACGCCAGCCGGGCGATGCGCTCGGCCGCCGTCTCGCGCAGCGGCAGCGAGCGGATGACCCGCAAGTAACGCTCGACGTTGTCCTTATACCGCGGATGCACGGTCAGCTCGATGTATTTGTCGTTTTCGGGCGTGGCCACCCCTTCTTTCACGCCGCTCACAAACGTGTGAAAGCGGTGGTTCACCGCCGTGCCGATCTGGGCGCTGGTGGTCACGTTTTGAAATTCCGCCCGAGTGATCATCAACCCCAGCTTGCGCGATTCGATGGCCACGCCGCCGCCGAGCACGCGACCGCGCGTGAGCTTGATGCGGTCGCGTTCGCCCTCGGCCGACGGATCGACCAGCACGGCGCCTTCGGCCAGCGCCAGCGTCTTGCCTTCGCGCACCTGGTTTTTCAGCTCGGCCATGAACCGGAGCCGGGTTTCCATCAGCCAGCCGCCCCGCAGGCTGGTGCATTCGCTGCGCGTCGGCACGCGCAGCTCGACATCAAAGTGATCGCCTTTTTGAATGCCGGGCCGCAGGTAAGCGCGCACCAGCACCATCTCGGTTTCGTTCGAGGCCAGCACCTGGTTGGGATAGACCACGCCGCGTTTTTGCATTTCGTCGATCAGCAGCGAACGCTCGGACGACACCGGTGGGTCGCTGCCGGTGCCGGGCAGGCCGGTCACCAGACCCACCGACTCAACCACTTGCGGCAAATTGCCTTGCGGCACCGCCACGTCGCCGATCAGCCGCACCTCGGTGGCCTTCAGATCGTTTTCTTCCGGGCTTTGCAGCCGCAGCCCCTTCAGCGGGGCGCAGCCGCTGGTGGCCACGCCAGCCGTGGCCATGCCGGTCGTAGCTAAGCCCGCCGCGATTTGCAGAAACTGCCGCCGTTCGTAGCGAGCTTGCGCGTGGCGAGCCCGCGTGCCTTTAGGCTTCATGCCTATGACTCGATGTGATTTTGACGCGAAATGAACGAAGAGAGGGGTTGTCGGGGTCGGACCATAGTGGTTTACCCATGCGGGGTCAAGGCCGGTCGTCAGCCTGCGCGAAGGTCTCAATGGCACGATTGACCCGCCGCGCTTCCCCACCGCGTGGCCGAAAATCGCGACATAGCGCTGCACAAAAAACAATTAGCGCTGTCAAGAATAAATGCTGTGCAAGCCATTTTGTAACCGTAAGTATTTAACCTGTGAGCACTTGCGAATCACCTTCGCAGCGTCGTCTAAATGTGCCCGCAGCGCTAAATCTGGGGGGTGAGGAGACATGAAGCGGCGGCGCTAACGGTACATTTTCCGCCCTGTGTAAGCATCACGTGGTCCTCTACCTGTTTTGTACCAGCCAACTGGCTTGGTCGGTTTTCAGCGGGAATTCGCTTCAATACAGCGCCCCCCGCTTCCTCGGTGAGGAAGTAAGGCGAGGGCCGAAAAACCGCCGAAGTGAATTCTCTCCGCTCCTTAGAGCCTATCCGAGAATCGGCATTGTGGTGCGGGCGTCCCGCCTTGCCATCCGGTTCTCGGATAGGCACTTAGCTGAGACACATGGCCTGCAGTTGCCGCTGGGCTTCGTGACATAAACGCGAATCGGGGGGCCCTGCTCTTGCCGCTGGCCGGGCGTTCGGCCTTCGCGGCGGGTGACTGGCAAGAGATCTGGCGGCGGATTGCGGCCGATTCCTGGTTTCAGGCTGAAGTCGAGCTCTGCGCCGCGCAGGCCGTGCGGCGCGGTGGCGCGCCGAGCGAAGATGCCGCCGACGTGGCGAGCGGAGCAAAGCTGATCATCGCCGATGAGCTTCGTGTCTCGCCCGACCTGCGCGTCGATGTCGACCGCGCGGAAGCGAACTTCACAGGCTGGATGGGGACGATCATCCGACACGCTTGCTCCAAGGCGCTGGCAAGGTTGCGGCCGTCGCCGCCGGCGTCGCCGCTCTTGGGCATCGAAACGGCGGGCGATGAGTCGGCAGCCCGCGACCTGCGCATCGACGTGCTGGCGGCGATTGACAAGTTACGCGAGCCCGAGCGGTCGATCATGCTGTTGCGGCTCGATGGCCGCTCGCTGATCGAGGCGGCCTTCGTGCTGGGCATCCCGCATAAGCGGGCCGACTACGCCTACCAACGCGGCTTACGGCAATTGGAGCGCGCTCTGCGCGATTACCGCCCGCCGCCAAAGAAATGAGCATCGTCAAAACCACCACGACCTAGCATAGTATTCGTCAAGGGCGGTTGTGACGAAGAGCAACCGCCCTTGATCGTCGTCGCGGTACGTGGTCGTGGGCCGGCGAGGCGAGGCGCCGGCATCCGCGGGCTGAGGTTTCGCGCTACCAGCGGCGACAGTCGAGCGAAGAGCGGCGCCAGCACCGCCGCGATGGCGTTCGGAACGAATTACGCCGCGGGAAAATGGTTCGCATCAGGTCAAATCCCCCGATGAATCCCGGCCCTGACTTACCACATTCGATCAATTGGACCTGTCCCGTTTGGCTCATTCATGGAAGATCATTCCACCAGGGGCGATGCGTGCGGCTCGTGGCATCCCGTAACATTAACCGAACGCATCTTCTATGTCAATAATGGGACTTATCCCCTTTTCCTCGATGACGATGAGTTACGGCGATCTCGGGAGCATCGACAACGGTTTGAGCAGGGTGGCTAGCCTAATTGACAGCGATGGAACGCACCTGGTCGATTACATGCGCATCGGCGTAGCAACCTTCGTGCAAGCGGCTTCTCCGGAAGCGCAGCTCGCCTGGTCGCTTATCAATGGCACTGGCACCGATCCGTATTCGGGGATCGATCAGTTTAATCGCGTCGTCGATAATCGCTGGTACAACACGACTACGGGCGCCGATCTCGATCGCATACAGCACGGCTACGACCGCGCGAGCAATCGACTCTGGCGCAAGAACACTGTCGCAGACGCCACTGGCGTTCATCTCGATGAACTTTATGGCCACGATGGCCTTTATCGCCTCGCGCGTCTCGACCGCGGCGAACTAAACTCCACAAACACCGCCATCACTTCAGGCACCGAGGACTTCACGCAAGCATGGGGCCTCGATGCGACCGGAAACTGGTCGTCGTTCGACCAGGCCGACGTCGGCGGCGCTTGGACGCTTCAGCAAACCCGGACTTCAAACAAAGCCAACGAGATCATCGGCATCGCAGCCGGAGGATGGATTGTGCCAAGCTATGACGCTTCAGGCAACACGACGCAGTTCCCGCAATCTAACGCCCCATCGACCGGGAATCAGGCGGTCTACGATGCCTGGAATCGACTGATATCGATTTCAAGCAGCGGCTCGCACGTCGAGCAGAGTGTGTACGACGGCGTCAATCGCCGAGTAGTTACACAGATATCCGGGACGACGCGGCACTCATACTATTCATATGGATGGAGGGATGTGGAAGAGCGGGTTGGTGCGGGTGTATCTGCTGATCGACAGTTCGTCTGGGGCGTGCGGTACATCGACGACCTCGTTCTCCGCGACCGGGATAGCGAACGCTTTTACACGATGCACGATCCCAACTGGAATGTCACCGGAATCGTTAGCGCAGCGGGCACCGTGTCAGAGCGCTACGCTTACGCGCCCTATGGTCAGCCGCTTTTCATGTCCGATGCCTTCGGCGTGCGAACGAGCTCCATGTTCGCATGGGAAACGCTATTTGCAAGCTATAGATACGACGCGCCCACCGGGCTATTCCATGTGCGGAGCCGAGTGTACCACCCGGGTCTCGGCACATGGTTGCAGCGCGACCCTCTAGGGCTCATTGCCGGACTGAACCTCTACGAGTACCTGCGAAGTGCGCCCCTTTCCGCAACTGACCCTTGGGGGCTCCTGCCCTGGTGGGCCAGCTACCTGCTAGGCTTGATTCCGTTTGTTAATATATTAACGTCCCTCTTTCAGTCCATACCGGGGAGTTCCGTGAGCGATTATGCGTCGTGCGCCCCGTCCGCCGCCGACTGCACTTGTGATCCACTTAGCGCCATAGTGACGTGTCAGCGATGCGTTAGCTTCAAGAACGCAGTGTTTAATGTTCAAGCTGTTGGCCTTCTGACGGCGTCAGGAGCGTCTCAGGCGATTGTGTCGTTGCTGATTGGGTTAATACCCGGGATTGGACCGGTGCTCTCGCTCGTATACTTTTTCTCCGCCGTCATCGCGGATCTTATCACCGCCGCACGCTTGCTCGCAAACAACGCCGCTGCCCAAGCCCAGCAGACATTGTGCGTCTGTCCGTAAAACAAGGTTAGCATCGCGGATTAAATAACCTCCCAAATCGGACACCAGTTACCCCCCGTTTTTCTCGGCATTTTTGCGATCGTCGGCGTCAAACTGGGAGGTTATTTAATCCGCGATGCTTAGCACTAATCCTTAAATAAGCGAACCTCGATCGGCTTTTGGCGGCACCGCGGGCGGCGCAGTCGCCAGCGGCGGTCTCGCAAGAGCCGTCGGTAAAGTTTCGTATTGCGGGTCAGTCGTCAGGTGCTTTTTTGGGTTCAAGGCCGCGGC
>DASVHB010000531.1:0-2771 GCA_036379195.1 Pirellulales bacterium | reverse complement strand
GAACATTGGGCCACTCTCCGTCGCCGCTCCGCGGCTGTACCGAGATGACCGAAAACCTGACCGCGGGCTGGCGCCCACGGCTAAACTCCTCACGCCGCTCCGCGGCGGTACACCGAAAGCGACGTCGATTTAGCTTGGCCTACCCCCCGCTGCCGTCCACAACGCGTCAACTTGATGACCAACCACCCATGCCCATCGTCCGCGTCTTAGTCCTACGTGCCCCCGGCGCCAACTGCGATCTGGAAGCCGCCTTCGCCTTTGAACGCGCCGGCGCGGTCGCCGAGCGCGTCCACGTCAACCGGCTGCTCGAACAGCCCCGGCTGCTCGACGACTTTCAGGTTCTTTGCTTGCCCGGCGGCTTTAGCTATGGAGACGATCTGGGCGCCGGCCGCATTCTGGGCAGCCAGATTCAGCACCACCTGTTCGACGCCGTACACAAGTTCAAAGCCGACGGCAAACTGGTGCTGGGCATCTGCAACGGCTTTCAAATTTTGGTGAAGTCGGGCATTTTGCTCGACGACGGTGGCGACGCCCGCGGCCCCGCAGCCACGCTCACCAACAACGATTCCGGCAAATTTGAAGATCGCTGGGTGCAGTTGCAAGCCAACGGCGACAAGTGCGTCTTTTTTGCTGGCTGCGACTCGCTCTATTTGCCGGTCGCGCATGCCGAGGGAAAGTTTGTGCCGCGCGACGAAGCCACGCTGGCCGCGCTCGAATCGGCCGGGCAGCTTGTATTGCGCTACGCCGGCAATCGCAACGGCGGCCCGGTGTCTTACCCCGACAATCCCAACGGCTCGGTGGCGGCGGTGGCCGGCGTGTGCGACTCGACCGGACGGGTGTGTGGACTGATGCCGCATCCCGAGCGCCACATCGACCCCACGCAGCACCCCCGTTGGACCCGCGGCCCGCTGCCACCCGAAGGTGACGGCCTGGCAGTGTTCCGCAACGCGGTACAGTATTTTGAATGAAGCCTAGGACGGCCTAGCCCGCATTGCGCACTCGTTCACACCAACCCGAAGCGCAAGCGAGGATCGCCATTGAACTTGCCTCGCTTGCGCGTCGGGTTAGTGTGGGGCGCGCTGTTCGGCGGCTCCGGGGAAACGTGCGCAATGCGGGCTGGCAGTGCCGCCATCGGCTTGGCCGCCAGAAAAAGCCAGCTTCCGCGCGGCGGCTTTTGCCTTGGGGGGGTTACCTATATATTAAGGGCCGGCGCCCGGCGGGGCGGCGCACGACAACCCTTTTGCTTCCCGGAGGGAAAAATGATGGCCCGTGTTCGCTTATCCGCTTTGTGTCTGGCTGTCGTTGCCGCATACGCTTTGTGCCTGCCTTCGGCGCAAGCCCAACCGCCCGAAGATGATGGGGCTCAGGGCGACGGGGGTCAGGGCTTTGGAGGGCAGGGTTTCGGTGGTCAGGGCTTCGGCTTTCCTGGGCAAGGCTTTGGCATTCCGGGACAAAACGGCCAGCAGCGGGGAGGTCGCCGCGGCCAGAACGGGCCTGGCCAAGGCATGTTTCCCGGCGGCTTCGGCCAAGGCATGTTCCCCGGCGGATTCGGCATGTTTGGCGGCGGCACGGGCCGCGGCGGGCGGACAAGCGGCATGATGGGATCGCCCAACGACCCCTTTATCTTGCTCAAGAATGAGGCGGTCCGCGATGAACTGAAATTGACCAAAAAACAGACTACCCAGGTCGACAAGCTCATCGAAACTTACGAAAACGACGGCCGCGAGCAAATGCAGCAAGCGCGAATCGATCCGGACGAGCTGCAGTCGATGTCGGACGACGAACGCACCAAGGCCTTTGAAAAGAGCCGCGACCACCAAGAAAAAACCGCCCGCAAGCTCAACGACAAATACCGGCCCCGGCTCTCGAAGCTTCTCAAGCCCGATCAGGAAAAGCGGCTGAAACAGATCAGTTGGCAGGTCATCGGCGTCATGGCCTTGCGCGGCGACGACCTGGCAAAAGCCCTGAAGCTTTCCAAAGATCAACGGGCCGATATCGAAGAGGTAGTTGACGATTCGGGCAAAAAAATGCGCGATTCGTTCCGCCCGCCCGAAGGCGGTTTCCGCGGTCGTGGCCAGGCCGATGACCAAGGCCCGCCGCCGGCCAATGGCGATGACGGCGGCAATCGCCGGCCAGCGGCCGGCCAACGCGGCGGCGATGACGGGCAAGACGGCGGCGGCGGCCGCTTTGGCCGCGACTTTCGCGAGCGGTTTGAGAACATGCGGAAAATGAACGAAGATCGCGACGCCAAAGTGCTGGCGGTGCTTACCGAAAAGCAACGGCAGCAGTATGAGCAACTCAAGGGCGATCCGTTCGATGTCAGCCAACTGCGGCCGCGCTGGGGACGCGGACGCGGAGGTCAGCGGGGCGCCGACGACCAGGCCGGCGGCGCAGACCGAGGATCTGACCGAACCGCCGATCGCGGCGCTGGTCGGGCCGATCGCGGCACTGGTCGGGCCGATCGCGGCACTGGCCGCGACGATCGGGGCGACGACCGGGCGCAGGCTCGCGGAACGGGTCGTCGCCGCGCCCAAGACGATTCAGAATAAGCCGAAGTCAATCGAACCGGTTTGCTCCGGAACAGCGAACCCATCGATGAAGAGGAGATCCCATGCCATTGCTAAACGCGCTGCTGGCGCTCGGTCCCGCGGGGCTGCAACGTCGTCTCGGGTGTCGAAGTCGTCTCGGGCTGCGAGGCCGCATGGGCCTGGCGGCGGCGGCCCTGCTAATCGCGCAAGGCGTCGTCGCTTCGGTCTCGCATTCGGCCCATG
>DASVHB010000530.1:0-2024 GCA_036379195.1 Pirellulales bacterium | reverse complement strand
AGTTGCGCCGGCGTTTTTTCGACATGCCGGCGGCCAAGTGGCTGGTGCCCGCATGGCGGTGTTTGGCTTTACCGCTGGCCGTCAGGCGGAAGCGTTTTTTCGTGGCCTTGTGGGTCTTTTGCTTGGGCATGGGTGGTCAGGCTCGGTTTGGTCAAAGTCGGAAGAACCAGCCATTATAGACGTTTGAGCAAATTGTGGAAGGGGCATTGACCACGATGAGGATGAATTTGCCAGCGGGAAGGGTTTCCAGCATAATAAGCTTGCCCACCTGTTCTCGCTTGGCCCGTTTGCCGCAGACCTGATGCCCACCATCGCCTATCTCACCGCCGGCGGCGCCGGCATGTTTTGCGGAAGCTGCATGCGCGACAATACTCTGGCCGCCGCGCTGACCCGGCGCGGCTGCGACGTGCAACTGATCCCGCTCTATACGCCCATCCGCACCGACGAGGAGAACGTCAGCGTCGATCGTGTCTTTTTTGGCGGCATCTCGGTGTTTTTGCGGCAAAAAGTGCCGGCCCTGCGCTATCTGCCCGGCTTCTTGCTGCGCTGGCTCGATCACCCGAAAGTGCTCGACGGAATATCACGCTTCGCCATCAAGACCAGCGGACGGCAACTTGGCGAACTGGCCCTGGCGGTGCTCAGCGGCGAGCAAGGACCGCTGGCGGGCGAGGTGACACGGCTGGTCGATTGGTTGTCGCGTGAGGCTCGGCCGCAGTTGGTCAACCTCAGCAACCTGCTGATCGCCGGTTGCGTGCCGGCCATCAAGCGCGAGCTGAAGGCGCCGGTAATCGTCACTTTGCAGGGCGACGATCTCTTCTTGGAAGAACTGCCCGAACCGTATCAAACGCGCGCCCGTGAAGCCCTGCGGCGGTTGGCGGCCCAGGTTGACGGCTTTGTCGTTTTCAGCCGCTACTATGCCCAGTACATGGCCGATTGCCTGCAAGTGCCGCTGGAGCGCTTTCACATCGTGCCGCTGGGCATCAAGGCGGACGACTATCTGGCGATCGACCGCCAGCGCACGGGCGACCGGCCGCCGACCATTGGCTACCTTGCCCGGCTCTGTCCGGCCAAGGGGCTGCATCTGCTGGTCGATGCTTATTTGCGTTTGCGCGAGCTGCCTGGCGCCGAGGGCGCGCGGTTGTTTGTCGCCGGCTGGCTGCCGGCCACCGACCGGTCCTTCGCCGAGGCCCAGTTCGATCGTTTGCGCCAGGCCGGCGTGGGCGACGATTTTCGCTATTGGGGCGCTGTGGAACGCCGTGAAAAGATCGAGTTTTTACGCTCGATCGACGTGCTCTCGGTGCCGACGACCTACCGTGAACCCAAAGGCATTTTTGTGCTTGAAGCCTTGGCCAGCGAGGTGCCGGTGGTGCAGCCGGCTCACGGCGCGTTTCCTGAATTGCTGGCGGCGACGGGCGGCGGCCTGTTGGTGCCGCCCAACGATGCCGAGCGGCTGGCCGAAGCGCTGCACGGTTTGCTGCTGGATCATGCCGCGCGGACGGAGCTTGCCCGACAGGGACGCGAACGGGTGCTGGTGGATTTCACCGCCGACCGCATGGCGGCCGCCACACTGGAAGTTTATGAGCGTTATTTGGGTTGGGAGGGTCAAGGCGACGGGCGCTTGTCTGCGGCAAACAGCGTTGTGGGGCGTTAGGCCGACCGGCGTTTTGTGACCTAGATTTTCGGGAAGAGCTCGCTGCCACGGCCAGAATTCTTACGAATTCTGCTACGCAGTGTACGCCGCCCCTACCGGGGCCGGTGAAAAATCCGGGCTAGGGATCGGCTCCAAAAGTCGTCGCGGAACAAGAGGATCATACGACGTGGACGCGTTATCACAGATTTTCGTTTGGGTCTTGGCCACGGTGTTGGCCAGCCTGGTGGCCGGTTACTACATCGGGCGGACCACGACTCATTCCGATCATGAGCGCCGCGCCTATCGCGAGCGAGAAAACTCGCTGCGCGCGCTGATCGATGTCCTGCGCAGCGTGCATGATCTGCGCACCGACGTCGATCATCGCAGTACGGAA
>DASVHB010000529.1:0-5131 GCA_036379195.1 Pirellulales bacterium | reverse complement strand
GCGCCATCCTGGCCGGCGTTGATCGCCACCCATTCGTCGGCGTGTTTCGAGGCCTGGCTAAAATCGGGCGAGAAAACCCACAGCTTCGTGCCGTTGTGCCGGGCCTCGACGGCAAAGTGGCAATCGGGCGTGCGGGTCATGTTCAAATTCGAGCCGGCGACGGCCAGCAGCTTGGCGTGGTACCAATCGGCCGACTCGTGCGCGTCGGTTTGTTCGCCCCAGACCTCCGGCGACGCGGGCGGCAGGTCGCAATACCAATCGTAGAACGACAGCGACACGCCGCCCATGAGCTGCAGCATGCGATTGCCGGAGGCGTGGCTGATCATCGACATGGCGGGAATGGGTGAGAAACCGGCAATACGGTCGGGACCATGTGTTTTGATGGTGTGGACGTTGGCGGCGGCCATGATCTCCAGCGCCGTGTCCCAATCGACGCGACGAAAGCCGCCCTTGCCCCGCGCCCGCTGCCAGCGCTGCCGCGACTCGGGATTTTCGACCAAAGACTTCCAGGCATCCACCGGGTCGGCGTGCTGCGCTCGTGCTTTTTTCCACAGATCGACGAGCGCCCCGCGGATGTAGGGGTATTTCACGCGCAGTGGGCTGTAAAGATACCAGGAGAACGAGATGCCGCGCTGGCAGCCGCGAGGTTCGTAGGGCGGCAGGCCGTTTTCGAGCGAGGGGTAATCGAGCCCGTGCATCTCCCAGGTGACGATGCCGTCTTTGACGTGAATCTGCCAAGTGCAGCCGCCGGTGCAATTGACGCCGTGTGTGCTGCGCACGATTTTGTCGTGCTGCCAGCGGTTGCGGTAGAACTCCTCCCAACCGCGGCCTTGCGGCGTAATCTCGTCTTTGATCCACGGCAGGTTAAATCGCATACTTAGGCTACCTTCCTTTTACGCGGGCGGTGAACTAGCGGACGCCGCACCGCGCGAAATCGCTTCTTCCAGACCATTTGCAACGCCGCCAGGCTGCCAATCGCCCCCGTCAGCCCCAACAGAAAAAACTTCAGCGGATCGAGAGCATCGGCCTCGCCGCCCTGCCTGGCCGCCGCCTCGAAATAAGCCACCAAAGCCAGGATTTCTTCCGATTGCAAGGGATGAGGTTTGAAGAGCGGCTGCATGGTGGGGGTCGGCGGCGCGGCCAGCCAGGCAGCTAGCCCTTTGCGCCCTTCCAGACGCTCATAGACCCGCGTGAGATCGGGTCCAAGCCGCCCGCCGCCCAACGCCGCGACCTGGCGTACCGTATGGCAAGAGATGCAGGCCGGACCGCCGTCGGCCAGCCGCTGTCGCCCCTGAAAGATTTCGTGGCCCTGTGCGATCTCTTCGGGCGTGAAAGGTTTGGTCGGCACCTGCACGCCGGCGAACGCCGAGCGCTCGAGCTTCGATTCCGATTCGACGAGGTTCAAGAGCGCGTCGGCGCGCTGGCGGTTCATGCCGGCGATAGTCGGCATCACCACGCCGCGCGACTCCGCCAGTAGCTTCTGGGCGTACGGATCGCCGCTATCGATCATCGCCTTGGGGTCGATAATAAACCGCGCGAGCCAGTCGCGATCTTTGGCTTGCGTCACGTTTTTGAGATCGGGCCCCGTCAACCGCCCGCCGCCGATCGTGTGGCAACTTGAGCAGTTGTGCTTGAAGAAATCGGCCGTTTCCTGAGCGCCAGCCGGAACCGCCGCCGATGCAAACGCGGCGATCGCGGCTAGAGGCCGGCACACGAGCATCATCCCTGCGTGAATCGAGGTTTTCATTCAACCGGCCGTGATCGCAAACAGCCCGATTCGGTCTCTGTCACCGACCGCGTGCAGCGGCACGGCGCACCCCGCTATTCGACCCCGCTTTGCGTCGAGCGAGGAACTGTTTCAGCGCCAATGCGCCATTGTGCTGCTCGTCGTGGGCCGCATAGATGAGCGTTACTTTACCGTTGCGTTCTTTGGCACGCAACTCGGCAACTGCCTCAGGATGCGCTCGCAACTCCGCCCAGTAGCGGCGGCGGAACTCCTGCCAGCGCTCAGGAACGTGCCCGTACCACTTGCGCAGTTCGGCGCTGGGCGCGACATCCTTCAGCCAGGCGTCGATCTTCGCCCGTGCTTTGCTCACGCCCCGCGGCCAAAGTCGCTCGACCAAAACCCGGCAGCCGTCGTCGCGCGAGGCCGGCTCGTAGGCGCGCTTGAGTTGGAACATGACGTCACCTCACAGCAAAATCGTAACGAGCACCGAAGAATCTTCTATGCCCCGCAGGGCGTGCGTGGCGCCACCGGCCAAATAGAGCATCTGGCCTTGGGCCAGTTCGTGCGGCGTGCCGTCGGCGTCAAAGTTGATGCGGCCTTCCAGGCACTGCACGGTGATTTCGCCTTCCACCCGGTGCGGCGGCAATTGCTTGCCGGCGGGCAGGACGATCCGAATCACTTCCAGCGTGTCGGTCTTCACCAGTACGTTGGTTTTCGACTCTTTCAAGCGAGGGCCTAAAGGTCGAACGTCAAAGGCTTCGGCGGACGCGGCGTGATGAATGGCCATGATTGAAAACTCCTTTCCAATGCGAACGGTTCCATCGTCGGCCAACGAAGCCGACAGAGAAGCGGTAAGCAACTACGATGCCGCGGCTGCCCACCGGGTGCGACCCGGCGATCATTTTGGCGGACTGGCGGCAACGGTAGGATGGGCCGAGTGAAACGAGTCCCCATACGCATCAAGTTAAGGCATTTTGTCTACGAACGTCTGTAGGGGAACGGACTCCGTTCCGTGAACTGCGATTCGACGTCGTTTCGCCCCTTGCGGAACGCAACCGAGGCGCCAATGTAGCCCCGGCACTCCGTGACGGGAGCGCGCGGTCGCCGAAGGCGACTGAATCTCCGCCACGGAGTGTCGGAGCTACCGTGGCGGCTCCACCGCTATCGGAACGGCACCCCGGCGCGCCGGAGTTCCCTACAGACCTCGTACGATCTCCCATCGGTTTCCGGCATCAGAGGCGTGTCGCATCCGCACGCAGCGCGCGTTTTCGCACGCTTATCGAGCGCGACGACGGCAAAATCGTCCAAGAATGCCGCTTTTGGCGAAGGGTCTCACATTTGCAAGATAGTACAGAGGATTTCCAAGGCGCAGAGAAAAGGCGCAGAGAAGTGGGGGAACCGATCATGAATCATCCCGATGAACACAGCACCGTACGCGATTGGCTCGCTTTTCGCCCGGGTCTGGCCCGCATTCTTACGCAACGCGGAATCGACCTTTGCCGCGATGCCGACACCTCGCTGGCGGTGTTGTGCCACGAGCGCAGCCTCGACCCAATGATGGTCAAAGCGGAGCTCGATCGGTTCAGCGGCGTCGCGCACCACGAGACGGGGGTCGATTGGGCCATCGCGCCCTTGGCGGAACTCTGCCAGCATTTGGAAAACGTACACCATGCCTATTATCGGCGCGAGTTGCCGAGATTGGCGTCGCTGCTGGACAACGTCGCGGCCACCTATTCCGAGAGCCATCCGGACACCCGGGAGTTGGCCGCGGCGTTCCGGCAGTTTCGCGCGGCGCTCGAATCGCACGTCGAACGGGAAGAGGGAGAGCTGTTTCCGGTCATCCGGCAATTGGCCGCGATGCGGCCGGCCGCCGACCCGCACGCGCTGGCGAATCTCATTAATTCCTTGGAGGAGGACCACGATACCGTCGACTCGGAGTTGCTGCACATTCGCGAGTTGACGCACGGTTTCGTCGCTCCGCCCGACGTCTGTCAGACGTTTCAATCGCTGCTCGACGGCTTGTGGGACCTGGAAATGAGCTTGCACCAGAACGTTTACGAGGAGAACCGCTTTCTGTTTCCCCGCGCCATGCGGCGCGAATCGGCCCTGGCCGCTAAGGGATCTTGAGGAGAATCTGTCATGCCTAGCTCGAAGACCATCTTATTCGCCACCGATTATTCTGAATCGGCGAATCACGCTTTGACCTACGCCGCGTCGCTGGCACGCGATCGTGGCGCGAAACTGCTGATTGTCCATGTCTCTGAATTGGAGCAATATCCGGTTGGTGAGCTGTTTGATGAAGAGCCGCGGCCCTCAGATGAAGAACTGGCAAAACTCCAGGCGATGGCCCCGCCAGATCACGGTGTGGCGTGCGAATACCGGCTGCTCTACGGCGACCCGGCGGACGAAATCGTCAAACTGGCCGATGCCGAGCAGGCCGAAGCCATTGTGATCGGCACGCACGACCGCTCTCGGCTAGCCCGCTTGTTGTCTGGCAGCACCGCCGAAAAGCTGCTGCGCACGGCACACTGCCCGGTGATTGCTTACCGAGCTCCGCTCGCCACCGCGCTGGCAAGCGAGGTCGCGCAGGCCAGTGGCACGGCGCCAGTGGCGGCGGATGAAAGCGAACGGCCAGGCGCGCGGCAGGCGGATGGGAGGCCGCGGCCCGCCGCCAGGGGTCATGAATTGCGCCGGACCGTTCGCACCTGGACCGCCCATCGGCCCCAGCTCTACGGCGTTTTCAACAAGCATGGCATCGACGTCGTGCTCGATGGCGATAAGCGCCTGGCGGACGTTTGCCGCGAGAAGGGACTCGATCCGCGCCATCTCGCCGACGATCTCGCCGCCAGTGCGCGGCCCGCCTACCGCGAGACGGGCACCGATTGGTATCAAATGTCGATCGCCGAACTCTGCGATCACATCGAATCGACCCACCACAATTACCTGCGCCGCGAATTGCCGCGGCTGTGCATGCTCGTCGCCGAAGTCGACAAGGACGGGCGCGACCAATTCCCGTCGCTCGAAGAACTTACCCAGGTCTTCGACGATTTTCGACGGCAGCTTATGGACCACGTCGAAGCCGAAGAGACGGCGTTGTTTCCCGCGTTGCGAGCGCTCGATACCGGCGACCTGCCCGTCGGCAGCGATATCGTCGACCACTACGACCTGGTGGACCGTATGCGAGACGAACACGAGCAAATCGGCGTGGAGTTGCTGCACATCCGCCGGCTGACCAACGGCTACGCGCCCCCTCGAGGCGCCTCCGACTCGTACCGCGCGATGATCGGCGGGCTTTGGGAGCTCGAAGCGAACCTGCAACTGGCCATGCGCGAAGAGGACGAAATTCTGTTTGCCAAGGCGCTGGTCCATTAACATTACCAAGGAACGTGAACCATGAACGATGCA
>DASVHB010000528.1:0-9197 GCA_036379195.1 Pirellulales bacterium | reverse complement strand
CCGCGCGATGACCTGCAAGCGCCTGCGGACGTCGTCGGGCCCAAGGTCTGACCGCATGATGTCGTCTTCCAGTTTATCCAACTCAGCCGGGCGTCTGCGCATCGCTCGGCCCAACGCCTCGGCCAAGGCCCGTAGATCGGCCGTGGCCGCGGGCTTGAACTTGCTCGCAAGCCAATCGACATGGCCCTTGGCGGCGGGTTTCGACTCGTCGCGCAGCGACTCCAGCGTTTGCCGAATGGTGCGCCAGTCGGCCATTCGCTGCTCGGCCAGGTCGGGGTCGGGAAAATATGCCACCCAAAGCTCCAAAGCCGCCAGCCACTTCGCAAAGTGCTTGGGATGCGATGGCAATTCAAACAGCAATTGCCCCAGCCGCTCGGCCAAGGTTGGTTCCGGCGGCGGAATAGACGCCCGCAAAGCGTCGCGGTGCTCGACCAGCGTCTCGACGAACGGAACGTCGTTCAGGCCATTCAGGTGCTGCAACAACAGCCGCTTCAGCGCCGCCTGATTGCGCGAGTCGGCGCGGCACGCCCGCAGCAAGGTCAGAAACCGGGCCTTCTGGTAGTCTTCCGGCACCGACTCGTACAGCGGCACGAGCACCGGTTCCGGCAGACGCGTAAACAGCCGCTCGATGAGCGGGCGATGATCGCCAACGGGCCGAACTACGGAGTGCATTTCGTCAGCCCAGAGCGATTCACAGCCGTCGGGCAAGCGATGGTGGCGCGTGGCATAAAACTGCAACGCATCCAATTTCACCGACGATGCGACGCGCGGCGAGCTCAGCAATTCGGGATACTTTTCCGGCGGCAGCTTGCTCACCAGAAACTGCGCCGGCCCGTGCAAATCTGCCGGCGCCGATTCGCCGGCCACCAGTTCGAGCACCTGTAAATGATTGGGCGAACCCACGATTTGCCGCAACTCGGGCCAGCCAGGCTGCGCGTTGGCCAGTTGGTGCCGGACCTCCTGACGCAAATAGTTGGCGGCCACGTTTGATCCGCGCCACGCCCCATCGTCCAACGCTTCCGCCGAGAGCACGTGCGACACCAGCGGGTGCGTCTGGGCCAGCACCTCCAGGTCTTCGGGACGCGCGGCGCCGGCCTGGGCGAAACTCTCGAGCAGCCGATCGATGTTCGACCAGCCGTCGGCCAACAGCCGCTCGACGATGAACCGGGCGTAGCTGCCCGGCGGCGGGCCGCTCTCCGACATGCGGCCCGTGTACATATTCATCACCAGGCCGCCGCGACGATAAAGATCGGGCCGCACATCGCCGGTTTCGGGGGCATAGAAGGTGGTGGCCGCCACGGTCACCGGCAACCGTTCGGCCGTCGGCTCGAAGGTGGAAAAACTTACGCCGTCCAGCAGCGCGGCGGGCAACAACCGGGCGACGCCATAAAACACCAGCGCGGCGATGCTCGGCTCGGTGACTAGCAACACGCTTGCTCGGCGTGGCAGGCCCAGCGCCAACAAGCCTTGCAGCGTGTTGACCAGCGCTTCGACGCGCTCGTGGGCCGGCATGTTCCGCCAGCGTGTGGGAACGACCTGCGCTGGATCGTCGAACGCTTCGCCCGCCGGTGTTTGCAGAAACCGCAACAGCAAGTCGTCGTCGAGGGCCGGCCGCCCGCCCGCCCACAAATCATCGAGCCGCTCGAACGCCGGCAGGCTGAACGGCAAATCGGGCGAATCCTGGTCGATCCAGGGCGCCTGCCAAAGCCGCAGGCCATCGAGCGTCGACCACGCCGGCGCAGCCCCGCCAGACTGCTGCGGCGCAAACAGCACATGGGCGAAATACGAGCCGACCCGGCCGGCGGTATCGGTCGGTCGGTACGAGACCTGCCCGACCATTTGCAGGTTGCCCAGCGACGGCAGCACAAAAAACCGCCGCGGCGCGCTCTCGGCGTCGAGCCGCGGTTTCTCTTCCGGCGGCGTGTCGCCAGGCAGATAATACGACAAGAACCGCTCGATCTGCCGGTAATATCCGCGCAGCTCGTTGCGATCTGCCAGCGAGGCCGCCCGCGCGCTATACCCCAACACGCGCTCGGCCAATTCGCCTTCACGCTGCTCCAGCACGGAAGTGCCGTAGGTGCAGTGAGTACAGTAAACCTGGTTGATCACGATGGAGTGGTTGGTGGCTGGTGGCTGGTGGTTAGGGGTTAGGGGTTAGTGCGCTTCTCCCAAATCGAAAATCCAAAATCTAAAATCCAAAATCAGAACGTCCATCGAGCCGACGATTTCGCCGCCGGCGCCTCCAGCCTTCCCAGCACGAGTGGTTCGCTGGCAAATTGTTCAAAGCCCACGTCAACAACTGCCCACACCACGACATATCCGCCCTGCCAATCGTGATCGGCGTGCAACAGGCGGCTGCCCCCGCCCTCTTCGTAACTTTTGCGATCGACCGGCAGGCGAATCAGCGCGGCAAGCTGCCGCGGGTCGCCGCCTCGGCGAGGCGGCTCGCGGCACACCGCCACCACACATTGCTCGCTGTACCGCGGCTGCGGCCATTGCCAGCAAATGCGAAACGTGCCGTTGCCGCTTGGCTCGCGCGTCAAGCCGCGCCGGGCCAAGGGCGGCGCCAGCCCCAGTCGATCGGTCGGCAGCACTTCGGCTAAAATCCATTCTCGCAGCCGTGCCTGATAAGATGCAAACTCTTTGGCGTGACGCCTGAGCACTCTGGCGTCAAAATCGTCGCGAAACGCCTGCCGATCGTTCCGTTGGAGCGTAGCCAGCAAGTGCCGAAACGTCCGCAGCTCGGCGATGGCCCCCTTGGCCACCCGCGCCCAATCGTGCGGCAGCGGGTAGCCCGTCAGGCAATCTTCGGCCGCCAGCTCGGCGATGCGCAGCTTGTTGTTGGCGGCCATCGCCTTTTTCATTTCCGCCAGCGTGGCTTGCCGCTTGGCGGCCTGCCGCCAGGTGGCGCGCCACGGCTCGGCGTCGTGACATTCGGCCAACAAGCTGTCGTTCCAGGTGCTCAACAGCCGCGCGTCGAGCTGCGGAGCCTGCTCAACAGGGTATGTCGCCGGAATCTGCCGGAGAATGTGCAACACCGCCGCGCGTTCCACCGCCGTGGCCGCCCGGGCTTTCACGTTCGCCGGCGCCAAGGCCCGTCCCTTGAGCTGGTGCAGCGTTTCCCAGAGCGATGCCAGCGTCAAATCAGAAACCGGTTCGGCCAACGCCCGCTTCAGCTTGGCCAATACGTGCAAGCGATCGTGTGCCAACTGCACGCGGGGCTTCAGGGCGTATTCATAAGCGTCGGGCAGACCGCCTGCCAGCTTAAAAAGCTGTTCCTCGTTGGCAACGCTCAACGGTTGGGCTGCCTGCCGCTCAATTTGTCCGGCGGCGTCGAGCCGGTGCCGGGCGGCTTCGAGGCGGGGCCGCTCGCGTTCTGCCCGCGTCCAGCCGGCAAACATCTTCTCGTTCCAGGCGCGGACCAGCGATTCGTCGGTCTCGTGTCGCAGCGCGTGGGGCACTTTTTGAAATTCGGTCCAGGCGATTTCGCGCTTCAGGATCGCTTCGACCTGGTGCTGGCGGCTGTTCGTCTCGGGGTGGCCGCCCAGAGCGGCCAACTGTTTCCAACTGGTGGCCAGGGCAGCGGCGTCGACGTCGCTCTGGGCGAGCAAGGCCAGCACCGTATCGCAAAGCTGGTTGCGCTGTCGCCAGCCGGACACGTCGGCGGCGAATTGGGCGGCGCTTTTGCGGCCGGCCAGCAATGTCTGGTGCGCATCCCAAATTTGCACCAACTGCCGCCAGGCCCGCGCCAGTCGAGCTTTTTCCAACTGATCGATCAAAGGCGCCACTTTGGCCGCCGACCGCGCGACCGCCACCGCCGCCTGGGCCTGCGGATAATCGTCGAGCAGCTTCGGCTGGTAGAGTTGCTGCATCGCCTTTTCGTCGCCGGCGGCCACCGCCCGTTCCAGGTCTTGCCGCTGTTTGACGCGCTGTTGAGCTTCGCGCAGCCGCGCTTGCAGCTTGGCCGGGGCCGCCGCAAGCTGCTTCTTACCGCGGGCCAGCAGCTCGACCGCCGCGTCGAAATCGCGCGCATTGAGCAACGATTCGACTTTGTCGAACGAAAACAGCACCTGGTCGAGCCGCGGCACCTGGTCGAGCGGCGCCTTGCGCAGCGTCAGCAATTCGTCCACAAGCCGCGGCACGTCGGCGTCGCTCGATCGCCGCAGGGCCTGAATCAGGTCGGAGTGGTCGGGGTCTTCCAGGTCTTCGTGCCGGAAGAGCAACTTGTCGTATTGCAGGCCCTCGACAAACCGGCCCCACAGGTCCGGCGCCGCCGCCAACGCCCGCAACGCCGCCAGAATGAACAACGCCGAATAATTGTCGAGGTTCAGCGAGAGCTTCGTCTCGTGATCTCGGGCGGGATGCTGATACGGATCGACGCCAATCTCGAGGTTGGTCCTGCCAACCAACGCCGGCACGCACATGCAGTCGTAATCGACCAGCTTCAGCCGCCCGCGATCGGTGACCATCACGTTGGCGTGCTGCAAATCTCCGTGGGCGATCTGGGCCGCGGCGAGCTGACCCACCAGATCGACCCACAGATCGGCGGCCTTGGCCAGTTCTTTGCGGTTCTTGTCGCGGCACTGCCGGGCGACCCATTTAAAAAGCGTCTCGCCCGACACCCATTCCATGGTGACCAGCGGATAAAACTTGCCGTCGCCGGCAGAGCGGATGCCGTCGTCGCGATAGGTGAAGCCGACCAGCGGCTCGATCTTGCGGCCCTGCAGAAACGAGGCGATGGCCTGATAGCGTTCGCGGCGTTCCGAGGCGGCGCTGGTAAAGACGCGAATGGCCAGGGCGCTGCCGTTACCAAAGCTGCCCTTATAGACGGTGGCGAAGGCGCCCGACCAGGCCCGCGGCTGGTTCAGGTTGTCCTTTTCCACCACGATGGGTTTCAGCTCGGCGGCGCGAAAGGCGACCGCCGGCTTCTGCAAGATCGTGCTGAAGTGCGAAGCCAGGGGCCAGGACAACGCGGACACGTCAACTCCCGAGCAAGGAACCCAAATCGCAGGGCGACTGCTGCCATTGTAAGCGCTGGCCGGGAGAAACCAAAACGCCGCGGCAATTTTGCGGTCAGGCCGGCCAGCCCGCCGTCCGTCGATACCCCGTCATTCCGGATCAGGGAACCACTTGCTTCGTTTTCTTCGTTACCTTCTGTTAATAAATGGCGGGTTCACGACGAGCACCCGCTTGGGAACCTGCCCGACGGCGATGTGGGCGGTGACCTTGCGGCTGGCCACGCCGACCACGGCCACCGTGTTGCCAATCCGCTCGCTGATATAACAGGTCTGGCCGTCGGGCGAAAAACAGAGCCAGTAGCCGCCTCCCTGCATCACGATGCTCGCCACCTGGCGCGGCGGCTCGACGGTCAGGTCAAACACATACGTCCGATCGTGGAACACGTCGCACATCCACAGCTCGCGTTCGTCGGGCGAGAGGGCGATGCCGTGGCTGCGGCTCGCCCTTCGCAGTAGCTCTTCGGGCACGTCGGCCTCGACGCGATGGATGACCTTTCGCCCCGGCACGTCGCAAACCTCGAAGCCGATCAGCGTATCGACGTTGGCATAGAGCCGAGTTTCATCGCGCGAGACCACGATGGGCCGCGGCGCGTCGGACAGCGGAATCTCGCCGATCAGGCGGTGCGACCGGGCGTCGGCGATCAGCACGTGATACGAACCCTTCGGACCCAGATACATCCGCCTGCCGTCGGGCGACGAAAGCGTGTTGTGGGGCCTGCCGCCGGTGGCAATCTTGGTGATGACTTTCGCCTGCGTCGTATCGACCACCCACCACGAAGCGTCGTCGCAGGGAATATAGGCCAGCCGGCCGTCGGGCGTGACGGCCAATTGGTTCGGCCTTGGCCCGATGGTCATTTGCCGCGTGACAGTGTCGCTCACCGGATCGAACCACAGCAGCTCGCCCAACTCGCCGCCGGTGTTTTCGATCGTGATAAACACATGATCGCCCGCCGCCGTGGCCGCCAGCCCATGCGGCTGCGGCCCGACATCCACTCGTTTGATCACCTGGTTCGTGGCCGTGTCGATGACGTGCAGATCGTTGCCGGCCGAGTTGGCCACGTAGAGCTTTTGCCCGCGCGGTCGCTCACCTGACGGGGCAACCGCGAGAACCAAGGTGATCGAGAGCAGACAAGAATACATATGCGCCCATGCTATCAAAATCGAAGCTTCCGCGCCAGGCGGTGCGAGGCGGAGAATGACAGAAAGATCACTGACAGAAAAATGGAGCGATCGCGTTGTCCCGAACGCGGCCGCCGGCGCTCGAGCCATTTTTCTGTCAGCAATTTTTCTGTCATCCATCGGCGCCGATAAGCCATAGGCCGCCGGGGCATCGGCAAGCCTCTGCCCCAGCCACCGGCCGCATTGCCGCGATTAAGCCACCGTAGACATCACGCTCCGCGTGATGAGGCGATCGGTTGCCGGACGGCGCGACCGGCGCGCCGCTATTATAATATCCGCGGTATCAGTCCTTCCACTCGCGAAGGAAACGCAGCGTCCAATCGCGGCGGGGACCAGGGATCATCTCGTACTTCGGCGGCATCGCGTCGTACGGCCAGGGCCAGCCGATCTCTCTCCAGCCACCGGCCAGTGTGATGCAGAGCAGACCACATAAGTTCTCAAGCCATCAAAATTGAATTTTGTCGCGCCAGGCGGTGCGAGGCGGGAAATGACAGAAAGATCATTGACAGAAAAATGGATCGCTGGCGTTGTCCCGAACGCGGCCCTCGGCGCTCGTGCCATTTTTCTGTCAGCAATTTTTCTGTCATCCATCGGCGGCGATAAGCCACAGACCGCCGGGGCATCGCCAAGCCTACGCCCCAGCCACCGGCGGAAATCGGAAATCCAAAATCAAAAATCCAAAATCCCGAGCCCGGCGTTCAATCCCTGCAAATCATCGGGCAAGAACCGCCCGTCTTTGCGAATCAACTCGCCGTCGAACCAGATCTCTCCGCCGCCCCAGTCGGGCGTTTGTATCCACACCAGGTCCCAGTGGACGCGGCTGCGGTTGCCGTTGTCGCACTCGTCGTAAGCGTTGCCCGGCGTCAGGTGAATCGAGCCGCCGATCTTTTCGTCGAACAGGGTGTCGAGCATCGGCTGCTTAATGCGATGATTGCAGCCGATCGACCATTCGCCGATGTACCGCGCCCCCTCGTCGCTGTCGAGCACTTGGTTGAGCTTGTCGGTCTCGCCCGTGCAGACGGCCCGCACGATCTGGCCGTCGCGAAACGTAAACTCGACATCGCGAAAGACCGTGCCCTGATAGCGCGAAGGCGCGTTGTAGCGAATCGTGCCCTGCACGCTATCGCGGATTGGGGCGGTAAACACTTCGCCGTCGGGTATGTTGCGCTGGCCGTGACAGGCCCGCACGTTCATACCGCGAATCGAGAACCGCAGGTCGGTGCCCGGCCCCACCAGACGCACCTGCTCGGCCGCCAGCATCCGCCGCACCAGCGGCTCCTGATCGCGGGCCATCTGCTCATAGTCGGCGGTGCAAACTGCGTAATAAAAATCTTCAAAGGCTTCGCTGCTCATGTTGGCGGCCTGGGCCATCGAGTCGGTGGGATAGCGCAGCACCACCCAGCGAGTCTTGGTCACGCGAATCTGGCTATGGACCGGCTGCCACCAGAGCCGCTGATACGCATCCATGCGTTCGAGCGGCACGTCGGCGAATTCGCTGGAGTTGGCCGAACCGCGGATGCCGATGTAGGCGTTCATCCGCTCCATCCGCGTTTTCTCGAATTCGCCGGCCAGCTCGAGGCTGGTCTCGCTGGCGGCGCGGTAGAGCGATCGCAGCACGGCGTTGTTTTTCCAGGTTACCAGCGCATGCGCGCCGCGCTCGGCGGCCAGTTCGACCAGCCGGCACACCAAGGCCGGCTGCGGCAAGTCGATCACCTCGATCAGCAGGTTCTCGCCCGAACGTAGCTGGCAGCTATGGTCGATCAGAATATGGGCGAGACGGTCGAGTCGTGGGTCGTGCATAAGGTTTGCGTTCGATGATTGTATTTGGGAATCACCAGTTTTCGGAATTTCACCGCAAAAGGTCTGTAGGGAACGCCCTCCGTGGCGTTCCGTGAACTGCCAATCGAGGGCATCTCGCCGTGGCGGCCCGCTCGGGAACGCACTTGGTGGCGTTCCACCAAAGGGCGTGGGCGACGCCGCGCCGGCCCACACGGAACGGCACGGAGTCCGTTCCCTACAGACCTCAATCGTGGAAACGACCGGTCTAGAATGTTAGCCGAGTGGTGGGACTCGCTGCGCTCGGCCCACTCTACTCACCGAGCACATACGCAAAGATCAACGGCGCGACGATCGATGCGTCGGAGTTGATCATGAACTTGGGAGCGTCTTTTTCCAGCTTAAACCAGGTGATCTTTTCGTTGGGCACCGCCCCGGAGTACGAGCCGAACGAGGTGGTCGAGTCGGAAATCTGGGCGAAGTAGCTCCACAGCGGCACGTCTTTTTCCAAATCTTGAATGATCAGCGGCACGGCGCAGATGGCAAAATCGCCCGCGATGCCGCCGCCGATCTGAAAAAAGCCCAGCCCGTGATGCTCGATGTTGTCCAGATACCACCGCACGAGTTGCTCCATCTGCTCGGTGCCGCTCTTGATGACCGAGTGGCTTTTCACCTTTCGTTCGAGCACACGCGCAGCGAAGATGTTGCCCAGCGTCGAGTCTTCATAGCCGGGCACGTACACCGGAATCTTCATGTCGTAGGCCGCCCACACCCACGAGTGCTCCTTGGGCACTTGCCGCACCTCGTCGAGCACGCCCTCGGCGATCAGCCGATAAAAATAGTCGCACGAGAAATGCGATTCGCCGCGCTCGCCCGCCTCAATCCAATAGTCGAGCAGCTTGTGCTCGATGTGGCGGATGACGGTCTCGGGAATGCACGTGTCGGTCACACGGTTGAAGCCGGCGTCGCGCAGTTCCTGTTCGTCGTCGGGCGACAGGTCGCGGTAGTGCGGCACCATGCGGTATTCGTTGTGGGCGACCAGGTTGAAGATGTCTTCTTCAAAGTTGGCGGCGGTACACGAGATGGCGTGGACCTTGCCAGCGCGAATCATCTTGGCCAGCGAGATGCCCAGTTCGGCGGTGCTCATGGCCCCGGCCAGGGCCAGCAGCATTTTTCCGCCCCCGTCGAGATGCGTCCGCCACGCACGTGCCGCATCGACGGTCT
>DASVHB010000527.1:0-6974 GCA_036379195.1 Pirellulales bacterium | reverse complement strand
CTACGATGCACGTGACGTGGTAGGCGTGCGAGGTGTTCACTATCTGAGGTGTCAGCGCTGACACCCGTTGACACCCGTGTTCAGTTACTGCACGTATGGTCACTTTGGCAGCACAGACATACACTAGTGAACGCGGGTGTCAGTGACACCTTTGAGGGCAAATTCCGGCCAATTTGTACAGTGTTCGCTTGCTGCCTACTTTGCGAAAATATGCCGTAATTCACGGTGTTTGCTGGCTTGTGCCGTCTTGTACTGTTCACTATCTTGGTTGCTTCCGTAGACCGATGCTCTATCCAATTGAGCTACGGGTGCGTTTGCGGTAAGCCGCATTATTTCGACCGAGGGCCAAGACCGCAAGGGGTTGAGCGCGACGGCGGTGTCTTAGGCGTGGTGTCTTAGGCGTGGTGGCCTACGCCAGATCGCGATCTTCAAACATCAGCAGCGCCGCGAGCATCGCAATCGTGATGTAAATGAGCGAATACAAGCCCGCCGCGCCTAGATAGGCCAGCGGTATCGCGCGGTCGGCGGCGATCGCGGCGTCGCTGCTGAAATAATCGAGCGCCGGCAAGAGCGTCGCCAGCAAGCGTCCCACGAACGTCACCAGCGGCAACTTGCCGA
This sequence comes from Pirellulales bacterium, assembly GCA_036379195.1. Taxonomy (GTDB): domain Bacteria; phylum Planctomycetota; class Planctomycetia; order Pirellulales; family JAICIG01; genus JAICLL01. The sequence continues at coordinate 6,356 of DASVHB010000527.1, read as the reverse complement.
TCGACGATTGCACCAACAGCGGCGCCAGGTGCCCCAACACATAGATGGCGAAGCAGCTCATCAGGTTCGGCAGCATCGGCCAACGAGTGGAAATGGCGATGGCAATCGAGGCCAGCACCGCGGTCTCGAAAAACGCCAGCACCAGGCCCGGCGTTACCTGCAACACTTCGGCCCTGCGCTCCGGCTCGATGGGCACTTGATTCGACGTTTCGCGCGAATCGTATACCGGCTTGTAGCTGACGGTCATCAAGAACAACGTACCCAGCACCACGAACATCGTGAGCGCGGGCGCCAGCACTCCCAGAAACTTGCCCACCACAAACTGCCGCCGCCCGATGGGCTTCGAGAGCAAGGTCAACGCCGTCCGCCCTTCGAGCTCGTCGGCAATGGTGACACTGGCCGCCCACACCGACAGCCCGATCGAGAACAGCGTGATCAGCTTCAACCCCGAATCTTTCAGCATCTTCACGTCTTCGCCGAAGGTGTTGTAGGGCAAAACAATGAACAGCACCAGCAGCAGCGCCCCGACCGCCAGTTCGACCCAGAACAGCGGGTGCGCCCAGCCCTCTTTGGCCGTGGTTCGCGCGATCGCCATCACTTTGGGAAAAGCCAATCGCAGCAACAGGTACAACGCGAACAGCGCCACCAGCGTCGCCGTGCCGCAAATCAGAATCTGCAGCACCGATGGAACGCGGTTCCAGAGGACCAATAAATCGGTCGTGGTCAGAGAGGCCAAAAGCATGTGATCTCTAAAGAATACCAGGGAGGGATAATGGATAGGGATGTTGTGGTGCGCGTCTAATGTCGAATTTCAAATCGGCTGAACTCACCGGTTGCCGGCTTGATGCGGGAGTCGATGTGGCTGATGTATCGGCGTAATCGCTCGCCCACGGCCGCGAGAAATCGGTCAAGCTCGGCAGGCTCGCCCTCGACCTCCAGCCCCACTCGGCCGTCGGTCAGGTTTTGCACGTAGCCCAAAACGCGATGCTCTCCGGCAATTTCGCGGGTCGTGTAGCGGAAACCCACCCCCTGTACCCTGCCTTCATAAAACACCTGCCGCCGCTCGGGCGGGGCTGAAGCGGGTCGATCCGGTTGCGGTGCTGTCATACTCCGATAGGCTTTTACTACGATCGCCAGGTTCCGCGGTTCGCTCGTCTCGCTGTTTTCTCCCGCTTTGCGTCGTTCACTCGCCCACCACATCGGCCAACCGGGAAATGCCGACCACGTCGCGCTGGCTTACCCATACCCAGCGGCGGTTGGCGTTGACGCCATGATGGCGGGCGGCCAGCACGTATTTTTCGCGGGTCGTGGCCGAATCACGCAGGTCGTGGGCGTCGGCCTCGGCCAACACCAGGTAGTCGCCCTGCAATTCCACCAGCCGCCCCAAATAAACAAACGGGCTGCCCAAGTCGAGCACCACCAGCTCGCCGAAAAGCTCTTCGAACCTGGGGTACGACGCGACAGCCATCCATCCAGAATACTCTGCCGCGCCACCGCACGCAATTCGCCCCGTCTTGACCCGCGGCGGTGGTTACCGTATTGTCCGCCCGCCATGCGCTTGCTTATTCTGACCGTTTCTTGGTTCGGTCTCGCCTTCGTCGGCCTGGTGTCGGCACGGTGGTGCCGCTCCGCCCCGCCGCTGCCCTTGGCCCCGCTCGACGGCGTGCTGCTGCTGCGCAACGGCGAAGTGCTGGCCGGGCGGATCACGCACGCCGGCGACTATTATTTCATCGCCCGGCCGCGCGGCGACCTGCGGCTGCGCTCCGCCGAAGTCGAATTTGTCGCGGCCGATCTGAAAGAGATTTATCAGCGCAAGCGCCGGCAGATCGAGCCGCGCGACGCCCATGCCCATCTCGATTTGGCCGAGTGGTGCGTCCAGCAAGACCTGCTCGAACAGGCCGCGGGCGAACTCTCCGAGGCGATTCAGATCGAACCGCGCCATCCCCGGCGCGGCTTGGTCGAGCGGCGGCTCGAACTGGCTCGACGCGGCGAACTGCCGGCCGCCAAAGGTAGCCACCCCCAGCCAGGACCCACCAACGAAGATCTCGACCGCCTGGTGCGGGGCATGCCCAGCCGCTCGGTTGAAGCCTTCACCTCGACCGTGCAGCCACTGCTGGTGAACAACTGCACGACTTCGGGCTGCCACAACACGCATTCTGCCGGCAAGCTCCGGCTGCTGCGTTTGCCGCGTAGCGGTCCGCCCAGCCGCCGGCTGACGCAGCGCAACCTGCACGCGGTGTGGCAAGTGATCGATCTGGCAAACCCGCTGTCCAGCCCGCTACTCACGCAACCGGTTGCCCCACACGGCACGGCCAAAGACCCGATCTTTTCCAACCGGGAGGTCGAGCAATATCGACAGCTTGCGGCCTGGGTGCAGGGGCTGGCCTTTAAGGGCAAAAGCGCGCCGCCGAGCGACGACACGCCGGCTGATCCATCGCTGTCAGCGCGGCCCCGCCGCGGCGGCAAGTCGCGCCGCACACCGCGGCCACCCCCCGGAGCGCCGTCGCCCAAGCCTGACCTGGCGGAGATCGATCTGCAACTGCCCGACGTCGAGGCCGAGCCCGATTCGGCGGATGCCGACGAGCCCGCGACGGCGGGCCGCGCGGCGCCTCCATCACCGCGGACCGCCGATTACGAGCCGGTCGATGCCTTCGACCCCGAGATTTTCAATCGCCGGTTCTTCGCCGATTGAACGGGCTGCTTTCTTCGCCCATTGGAACGATTGCTCGAAACGACAAACCCTATCGCGCGAGGTGTCACGCCATCCGTTCGATGGCGGTTTCGAGCAATTGAGGCAGGCGGTCGAGCGAGCGCAGCTCACGGGCCACACGCGGGTGAGCGAAGATGCGGACCCGCTTCACATAGTCGTCGAATTGCTCGCGCGCCAGCGTGCGCACCACCGGCGATACTTCGCCTAACGGCCGCCAGCAGCGTTCTTTGATAAAATACACATCGACGTCAAACTCCACCTCGCGCCCGACCGGCGGGGCGTCGAAGAGAATCTCGTGCGGCGCCACCACCCGGCCCATCTCGGTGCTGGCCACCAGCGCGAATTGCTCGGCGCACGCCGCCAGCCAGGGATAAGGCTGCCGCGCCAGCCGGTCGTAAACCTCGCGCCGCTCAAAGAAACTGTATTGGGCCACCCGCTTGTAGAGCCGGCGCGTGGAACCAAACAGCCCTTCGAGCAGCTCGCACGCCGGGCCCGAACCCGCCGCGGCGTGCAGCTCTTCGATCATTCGCGCCTCGGTCTGCCGAAAAAGCTGATCGAGCTCCAGCGTGCCGTGGAGTAGGTAAAACGCCCGTTGCAGCATGGCCGTGGCCGCACGGACGCCGTGGTGCCAATAGACTTCGCTGAACATCACATACCGGGCAAAGACCATCATCTCGGCGGCGGTCTTGCCTTTTTCGCTGATGGCCAGCCCGTCGCCGGCTTCGTTCAGGCAGAGGCTGCCGATCAGCCGTCCCTGATCGAAGTTCCGCCCGTAGGGTACGCCCGCGTGCAGGCTGTCGCGCGTCAGATAGTCCATCTTGTCGACGTCAATCGGCCCGGAGAGCATGCTCGCCAAGATGCGGGTCTTGGCGGTGCGCGGCTCTTCGGAGAGCAGGGCGACGACCTCGCGTGGATTGACGCCCCAATCGGTCCGCAGGGCGTCGGCGATTTCGCCTTCGAGCAAAAAGCTATTGGCGAACAACTCGTGGCTGGGCACGCCCGCCAGGCGGATGTCTTCGATCGGATGGCAGAACGGCCAGTGTCCCAGATCGTGCAACAGTGCGGCGACCAAAAACAGTTCGGCGTCGGCGGGGCCGATCGCGGCACAAAACCGCTCGTCATACGCGAGCTGCTTCAGATAGAGCAATGCCAGCCGGTAAACGCCCAACGCATGCTCGAAGCGCGTATGAATGGCCGCCGGGTAGACCAGCGACACCAGCCCGAGTTGGCTGATCTTGGCCAGGCGGCGAAACTCGCTGGTGTCGATGATCTGCCGCACGCGGTCGGTAAGCGGCACGTCGAGTTCCGGCGGAATGCGAATCATTCCGCGGCGCGCGTCGAGACCGGCGATTTCGGGAATTTCGGCAAGCGACACGAGAAGGATTCGAGATTCAGGAGTCGGAATTCAGCGCGCGCAACGGTTGCGCATGGCCGACTATAAAATAACAATCTCGCTACGCGATAGGAAATCCCAGGCCGAAGCCCATCGCTGAATGCTGAATGCCGAATCCCGAATCCTGACCTCTGCTACTCTACGCCAGCTTGGCCAGCGCATCGAGGGCGGTCTTGGCCGCTTCGACGCCGCCGACTTTGTCGCAGAGCCGTTTGGCGGCCACCAGATGATCGAGTTGCAACATCTCGCCGCCGCGCGAGCTGCGGGGTGGGCTGGCGGTCGCGCTTTCGGCGGCGCCCTTGCGACGGCGGCGGCGTCGCCGGCGTATTCCCATCGCGCTGAGCACCTGGCTGACCTGAGCCGACGAGGCGGTAATACCGCGCTCGGCCAGCGTGGCGATCACGTCGCGCGGACGCACCGGGCCGTCCGCCTCGCGCGCGACCGCTCGAATCAGATCGGCTTTGCTGGTTTCCGCGGAATGATTGTTGGAAGAAGCTCTACGCCTGGCCATGATGGTAATACTCCGGTAATCGCTAATTCTGTCCCGCTTTCAATACGTACAGCGTAATTCGTGGCAAGACAGATGCAACACCCGGACGAGCAATGCCGGTTCCGGCACTCACTGCTTAATAACGAGCGATATCGACGTCGCCCATTTCCGGCCGCACGGTGCGAGCGACTTCCAAGGCCCGCTGCGCCATGAACTTCAGCTCGCTGGCGACGGCAATAAACTGCATGCCTTGCTCGGCGCGAAGCAGGGCCGAGCGAGGGTCCATGGTGTGCATGCCGGTGGGTGTGCCGGTCTGGCGGCCCATGGCGATCACTCGTGCAATCATCTCTTCCAGCTCAGCATCGGTGGCCTCGCGGCCGTCGAGCGAACGCATGTTGGCCCGCAGATCGACCGGGCCGATAAAAATGGCGTCGACGCCCGGCAGCGAGTAGATGGCTTCGGCGTTGGCCACGCCCGTGGGACTTTCGGTTTGCAACACCACCAGAATCTCGTCATTGGCTCGGCGAAAATACTCGCCCTGCGAGGTGCCGAAATTCATCGCGTGCATGCCGCCGCCCAGGCTGCGATTGCCCACCGGCGGATACTTGGCCGCGCGGATGGCGATTTCGGCTTGCTCGACCGTATCGACCATCGGCACCACAATGCCCCACGCGCCGGCGTCGAGCACGCGCTTGATGTAATCGTGGTTGCCCTTGGGAACGCGGGCAATGGGCACACAGCCGGCGTCGGCGATGCAGGCAAAGATCATCGCCGCCTGCGACCAATCGATCGCCGAATGTTCGATGTCGAGTGTCAGCCAGTCGAAGCCGCTGCGGGCCAGCACGCGCGTGGCATATAGATCGCCCAGCGACAGCCAAGTGCCAAAAGTCGGCTTGCCCTCGCGGAGCAGCCGTTTCACGGGATTGGTTTTCATAGAAGGGGTCCGTAAGTGGCGGGTCAATGTTTTATTGTGGGTGTAAGTGTTCGCGGGTGCAAGCGGGGCGGAAGGGTGGTGTCCTAATCGTGAGTTGGTTGCCGCACTAAACCGAAGCGTGAGCGAGGAAATGGCCGGTTTTTGCCTCGCTAACGCTTCGGGTTAGTGTCTGATCGACGTCACCAACTCACGATTAGGACACCACCGGCGGAAGGTTCTTCGAGGTTGCTCGGCTGCCCCAGGGCGGGTTGCGCGGCGTCTCGCCTTCCGCGCGAGGCACCGATAAGATGGTGATAATATGGCAGATTTCATTACGGTGGCGAAGGTCGGCTCGATACCCGAAGGTCAAGGGCAGACGCACGTGGTCAATGGCCGGCTGGTGGCGGTATTCTGCGTGCAGGGAGAGTACTTTGCCATCGACGACACCTGCCCGCACATGGGCGCATCGCTGGGGGCGGGCGAAGTGAACGACGGGGTGGTCACGTGTCCTTGGCATGCTTGGCGATTCAGCGTTTGCGACGGCACGTGGCGCGACAATCCGAAGCTGAAGATCGACCGCTTCGAGGTGCGCGTCGTCGGCGACGAAATTCAAGTCTGTGCTGCCCAACGGCAGCCGGACACACCGGCGTCGTAGTCCGGCAGAGCCATCGGTGAGACTTGTCGGCTTTGCGTTTGTCGGTTACTTTGGTCCGCTGGCGGACAGGTAGCTCAGTTGGTAGAGCAACGGACTGAAAATCCGTGTGTCGCCGGTTCGATCCCGGCCCTGTCCACTCAAAAGTCGCCTTTCGCTCCGCGAAAGTAGCGCTACTTTCGCGGAGCGAAAGGCGAC
>DASVHB010000526.1:0-5677 GCA_036379195.1 Pirellulales bacterium | reverse complement strand
GGCCATCTGGTCGATGGCGGCTTTCGACATGTTGTAGGCCATCGCCCGCGGCACCGCCACATAGGCGTGGGGCGAGCTGATGACCACGATCGAACCACCTTCGCCGCGATCGATCATTGCCCGCGTGGCCGCGCGCAAGGTATAGAACGCGCCCCACATCGTCACATCGACCGTGCGACGAAAGCCGTCGAGATCCGCCTCGTGAAACAACTCGCGATCGCTATAGGCGGCGTTCGTCACCGCGATGTCGAGCCGGCCAAACTGCTTGACGGCGTCGTCGACCATCTGATCGACCGCGACCTGGTCGGCCACGTCGCACGCTTTGAGCAAAGCGCGGCGACCATGCCGGGCGATTTCGCGCGAGACTTCTTCGGCCTCGGCGGCGCCCGAGCGGTAATTCACGACGACATCGCACCCCGCCTCGGCCAAACCCACGGCCACGGCCCGACCAATGCCGCGGCTGGCGCCGGTAACCAGGGCGACTTTGCCTGAGAGTTTTGACAAAATAAGTCCAGGATAAAAGCCTGCGATAGGATAAGTCAGTTATCGAGCCGGGGCTGAAGAGCACCATCAGCGGGCACCGCTCGATCATGTTTATGCTAACTTCTCTGCCGGGCAACAACAAGCGACACCCGCGCAGCGCGGCAACGTGTCGGTGACTTGGTCGCCCACACTAACCGGAAGCGCCAGTTTTGGTGTTGCGCGTTCGGGGCACCGCCGCGGAGCGGCGACGGAGCATTCTGCCGCCGCTCCGCGGCTACCACAGGGATTTTGGCCGGTTTCCCGCGGGCTGGCGCCCACGGCTAAACTCCATTGCCACTCCGTGGCAGCAAAGAGCGCAACACCAAAAAGCGCCAGCGAGGCAGCCACAACTCTACTCGCTTGCGCTTCGGGTTAGTGTGGATCCAGGCTTTCCGGCCCCAGGCGATCACCGGGCTTAATTGGATACCCACGCAGAAACTCTTCGGTCGAAAGCATCCGCTTGCCAGCCGGCTGTAGCTCATAAATCGCCAGGTTCCCTTCGCCGGTGGCAATCACCAGTTCGGTACCATCGGCGCGTACCACAGCGCCAGGCGGACTTGTAGCGTCGCCCGACGATACCGAAGTGCGCCCCAGAATCAGCCGTAGCGGCTGGCCACCGCGGCGATGCCAAAACGTGTATGTCTTGGGCCACGGTTCCAAAGCGCGAATCTGGTTTTTGATGGCCTGGGCCGAGCGACTCCAATCAATCGCGCCGTCGGTCTTGCGCAGTCGCCGGGCGGGAGTGGCCAGCGCCGCATCTTGGACGATCGGCTGAATGCGATCGGCCGCCAGATCGTCAATCGCCTGGCACACCAGCGGCGCCCCAAGCTCGGCCAGCCGCTGCTCTAGCTCGACGGCGTTTTCGTCAGGACCAATCGGCGTGCGGCTTTGAGCCAGTGTCGGACCGGCGTCGACGCGCGGCGTCATGTGAATGACCGTCACGCCCGTTTCGGTCTCGCCATGGTACAACGCCCAATTGATCGGCGCCGCTCCGCGGTATTTCGGCAGCAACGAACCGTGCAAATTGACGCCGCCCAGACGCGACACCGACAGCGTCTCTGCCGAAAGAATCTGCCCATAGTCGGCCACGACCAACAGATCGGGCAGTAGCCGAGCAAGCTCCGCCCGGACCTCGTCGGTATTCACGCTCTCAGGGTCGAGAACCGGCGTGCCATGCTCCAGAGCAATCTGCCGCATGGAACTGACGGGAACGGAGCCGCCGCGCGACGATCGAATCGGTTGCGTCACCAGTGCGACGACGGTGTGGCGCGTGCCGAACAGCGCGCGGAACATCGGCGCGGCGAAGGGACCCGTGCCCATCATCACCAGGCGTAAGTTCGACATGATTGCAGTTCACAAAGGATCACGAAAGAAGCTCGATCGTGATGGTCACGTGCGCAGGCGCTCCAACTCCGCTAGCCGCCGTTCAATCTCCTCGTCGCTGGGAATCTCGCCGAGCTGGCGGCGGCTGGCGAACTCGCGCTGGAACTCATCGAGCGCGTCGCGTGCCGACAACAGCGCCGTGGGCGCCAACCGGTCGATAAACAGAATGCCATCGAGATGATCGGTTTCGTGCTGCACCACCCGCGAGAAGAGGCCATCGAGATCGTACACCACCTCCTCGCCGGCCAGGTTGTAAGCATTCACCCGAATTTTTTCGGGGCGGCGCACCGGGGCGAACAATCCCGGCAGGCTCAGGCAACCTTCTTCTTCTTCGGCCGAGCCTTTGGGCAAGCTGATGACGGGGTTGATAAACACAAACTCCTGGTCGCGGGCGCCCGGATCGCTGGTCAGGTTGACCACAAACAGGCGGTACGGCAAATCGACCTGGTTGGCAGCCAGCCCGACGCCACGATGTTCTTTGGAGTACATCAGCTCGAACATCTCACGGACGAACTGGTGCAGTTCGGCATCGACCCGCTTGAGCGGTTTCGAGCGGCGGGCCAGCGTGGGATGGGGATAATTGACAATCTGAAGCAACGGCAAGCTCCCATGTTGGAAACTCGTCATTATACCGCACTGGGCACTCACGTTGACCGGCCCGCCCGCACGACCTAAAATTGCAAGTCATGTCCGCAACGCAATCCATTGCCGCGGTTGGTGTTAAGAACACGCTGCCGGTTGCCAGGCCGCGGGTCAAGCCGGCTGAAATCCGGCCGTCGTGGCGCTGGCAACTGTCGGCGCCGGCCTGGCTGGTATCGCTGGTGTTTCATGCGCTGTTGGTGGTGCTGCTGGGCTACGTGGCCCAGCGCGAGTTGCACGGCACGGGGGCGTCGCCCGGAGCACAACTGGTCGCCAGTTACAGCATTCTTCCGAACGAAAGCGATTTGTTCGACGACGAAGCGGTCGCCGTTGAAGTCGGCGCCGCTTCAACATCCGACGATGCACCGAACGACGAGGCGACGCCCGACGCCGCCCAGCCCAGCGATGATGCGGCCGGCGGGGTGCGAAGTGTGTTCGACGGGCCGCCGCCGGTCGATGTCCGCGGCGCGCTGCCTTCGACCACCGCCGCCAGTGCCGGCCAAGAAGGGCCGAACTCGGGCCTGGCCACCGGCGCCGGCGAGTTTCATCGCGGCGGCCCCAAAGGCCCCGCCAAGATTGGCCAGGGCATGGCCCGCACCGGGGTCTACGGCATCGAGGCCGAAGGGCACTCGTTCGTTTATATCTTCGATCGTTCGGATAGCATGGGCGTGGGCGGCGGTAGCCCCCTGGCTTCGGCCAAGGCGCAACTTATCGCCAGCCTCGACGATCTGACTGAGCAAAACCAGTTTCACATCATCTTTTACAACACCGCTCCGCAAGTGATGGACTTGGGCCGCAAATACGGCGGGCTGGTGTTTGCCGACGAATGGGCCAAAGGCCAGGCCAGGAAGCACGTGCAAGGCATCACGGCCAGCGGCGGCACCGATCATTTCCTGGCGTTGCAGGCGGGCCTCAAGCTGCACCCAGATGTCATTTTTTTTCTCACCGACGCCGACCAGCCGGGATTGACCCGCCCTCAGTTGGAGCGGCTCAACCGGCTGAACTCGGGCCGCACGTCAATTTACACCATCGAATTCGGCGATCACCCGCACAGCAGCCGCGAAAACTTTTTAGGACGCATCGCCCGAGAGAATGGCGGCAAGTATGTGTATATCGACATCACCAAACGCGGGGCGTTGCGGGGGAAGTGATGAGTGATGAGTGATGAGTGATGAGTGAAAAGTGGAAAGTGAGGAGTAACGAGTGGAAATTGAAGAGTTGAAAGTGAAAAGTCGAAGGCGGAAAAGGCGCGACGGAGAAGTCTTTCCACTTTTCACCTTTCACCTTTCCACTTTCCACTTTCCTCTTTCCTCTTTTCACTTTCCACTTTCCACTTTACTGTTTTTCATGGCCGTGGTACCGGCAGATGGTGCAGAGATCGTTTCGTTCTCGTCGCCCACCAACCGGCACGCCCGGACGCGCGTGACGGGCGAAGTGCTCGAATACACCGGCGAACAAATTGTGATCAAGCTGCCTGATGGGCGCGAGATCAAGCGACCGGGCAAGCTGGTGGCGGCAATCGAGAGCGACTGGCCGCCCGAACAGCGCGAAGCCGACCGCCTGTTTGCCGAACATCAGTTTCAGGCGGCGCGCGAAAAATATACCGCGGCGATTCGGCAGGAAAGCCGCCGCTGGGTCCGGCGCGAGATGTTCGCGCGGCTGATCGCCTGTCATCGTGAGCTGGGGCAATTCGACGCGGCGGGCAAGCTGTTTCTGGCCATCGCGCACGACGGTCCTCAAACGCCGCACTTCGATCAAATCCCGCTGCGCTGGTTGCCTGGGGAATCGTCGCCCACCTTGGAACAAACGGCCATCGCCTGGCTGAACGACGAAAGGCCGCTAGCCGCGCTGCTGGGCGCCAGCCACCTATTGAATACATCGCGGCAACCCGCCGCGTTGGCGCGGCTCGAGCAGTTGGCCGGTGAAAAAGACCGCCGGATTGCGAGCTTGGCCGAGGCCCAAAGCTGGCGGGCGAAACTCGTCACTGCCGACGAAAGCCAGCTCGATCGTTGGCGGCGCCGGGTGGAAGATTTTCCGGAGCCGTTGCGGGCCGGCCCCTATTGGGCGATTGGCCGCGCCCTGGCTCAACACGGCGCGCACGACGACGCCGTGTTGATGCTCTTACGGGTGCCGATTCTTTATCCCGAATCGCGATCGCTGGCGGCCGACGCGCTGGCCACCGCCGCCGAGCTGCTCGGCAAACAGGGCGATACGAATACCGCTGATCGACTACGGCGCGAGCTGCTCGCCGCCTATCCGGAAAGCCGTCAGGCAAAACAGCTTCGCACTGCCGACACTGGAAGCGAATCCGTGGGCGAAACGATTTCTAAACCCGCGGGCGATACCCTGGAGGAGGCATTTTTGGCGGGCCTGCGCGCCCGGCGGCTGTTCGCCTCGGCGGCCAGCGAATGCCGTCTTCGTTTGGCCGACACGGCGCTCGAAGAGCCGCAACGCATCGTCTTATCTGTCGAACAATCGCGGACGTTCGTCGAGCAGGCCCTCGAACAGCTTCCCGACCAGCGAGAGCCGCTCTGGCGGCAGGCGTTAGAGGCGGTCGCCGAGAATGGGCAAGCCGCCAAGCCGCAAGGATCGCGGCGATTGCTGCTGGGCGTGCAGCTTGGCCTGGTGCATCTTGCCCGAGGCGAGGTGGCGCGGCAGGAGGCTGAAATTGCCGGTTCGCCGGACGACAAAACCGAGGCGGCGCGCCGCGATCTGCGAGCGGCGGTTACGGCACTAGAGCAAGTGGCTGCGCAGGCGGCCCAAGCGCTGCGCCGCGCCAATCAAACGAAGCGACCCGACCTGGGCGACCTGGATTCGTCGGAGCTGTTGGCCCTGCAGCGCAATCTTGGTTTTCAATTGGCCAGAGCTTTACGTAATCAGGGCCAGTCGTATCCGCCTCAAAGTGCCGACCGCACCAACTCGCTACGGCAAGCGGCTGAAAAATTCGCGTCGATTGGCGACAGTGATAGCCCCGACGATATCAGTTGGCGTTCGCGGCTCGATGAGATTATCTGCTTACGGCTGTTGGAAGATTTTCAAAACGCGGCGGCGCGGTTAACTCAACTCGCGTCGCTCGAACCGCCGCCGGCCATTGCGGCGGGCGCTCGGGCCGAGCAGATTCGCCTGGCGTTGG
>DASVHB010000525.1:0-8164 GCA_036379195.1 Pirellulales bacterium | reverse complement strand
GCGCATCCGGGCGCCTCTCGCGGAGCGAGAGGTCTACGGTACGCTCCACTTGCACACCGGCGCCGCGTATCGTTCCGACCAAGCCGAGCACTTTCGCCGTTGCAGGGCGATTCTGCTCGATCGGGTCAATTCTTAGCGATGGTTTTCCACCGGCGGGTGACCGACGCATACGCCTTGCGAATCGCCCTCGCTGCGGCTAGCATTCGCTTGGATGTTGATCGGTAACTCCCAGCCGAACATGTCAGGCTGGCGAGCCTCGCCTACAAATGCAAGATCCGACCCAAGAGAACCGCCGCCATGTCGCCCGATCCGATGACCGCGTTTCTGCAAATGTACGTCTTTGTGCTGGCGGGCTTTGTCGGCTATCAGGTCATTACCCGCGTGCCGCCGCTGCTGCACACGCCGCTGATGTCGGCCACCAATGCCATCTCGGGCATTTCGCTGGTCGGATCGCTGGTCATCGCCGGCAAAGGATCTGGTCATTTGGCAAGCTCGATTTTAGGCTTCATCGCCGTCACCGCGGCCATGATTAACGTGGTCGGCGGCTTTATGATCACCGACCGCATGTTGAAGATGTTCAAACGCCAGGAGCCGAGATCGAAGCCGTGACGCACGCCGCCCTTGCCGCCGTCTTGCTGGCGAACAACACCGTGCTGGCGAACAACACTGCGCCCGCGGAAGCGATTTCGACGCGCGTCTTTTTGACGCAAGCCTCGTATCTGGCGGCCTCGGTGCTGTTCATCCTGGGCTTGAAAGGTCTCACCCGGCCCGATAAAGCCCGCCGTGGCATGCAACTGGCCGCACTGGGCATGCTGGTGGCGGTGATCGGCACACTGATCGACGCCGAGATCATTACCTATGGCTGGATCATCGCCGGCATGGTCATCGGCTCGGCGATCGGAGCCGCCATCTCCATCTGGATGCCGATGACCGCAGTGCCGCAACGGACGGCCATTTCGCATGCCTTCGGCGCTCTGGCCGCCACGATGGTCGGCATCGCCCACTTTCACGAGGCTGATCCGGTACACCCCATCGGCAGTGTCGAGATGGCGGCGCTTGGCTTCGAAGTGCTGTTTGGCTCGCTCACCATCACCGGCAGCTTCATGGCGTTCGGCAAGTTGCAGGGGTTTGTGCCCAGCCAGCCGATGACCTACAAGGGCCAGAACGCCTCGAACATTTCGTTGTTTGTGATTGCCTTTCTGATGTTCGTCGCGCTGGTGGCCTCGCCCGACGCATCGTATGCCGGCGTGCTGTTTTATCTAATGGTGGTCATCGGCCTGGCGGTGGGCGTGCTGATTGTGCTACCGATTGGCGGGGCCGACATGCCGGTGGTGATATCGCTGTTGAATTCCTACGCCGGGCTGGCGTCGTCGGCCACCGGCTTCGCCCTGCACAACAGCGTGCTGATCATCGCAGGCGCGCTGGACGGGGCAAGCGGCTTTCTGCTTTCGATTCTGATGAGCAAGGCCATGAACCGGTCGTTCGCCAACGTATTGTTTGGCGCGTTCGGCGGCGCCGACGCGGCGACCGGAACGGCGGTCTCGACCGAAGGGCTGACGGTCCACTCGATCTCGGTCGACGATGCCGCCTTGCAGCTTGCTTATGCCCGGTTGGTGATCGTGGTGCCGGGCTATGGCATGGCGGTGGCGCAGGCCCAACACCAGGTGCGCGAGTTGGCCGAGCTGATCGAAAAACGGGGCGGCGAGGTGAAATACGCCATTCACCCGGTGGCGGGACGCATGCCCGGCCACATGAACGTGCTGCTGGCCGAGGCCAACGTGCCTTACGACCGGCTGTACGACATGGAAGACGTCAATCACGAGTTCGCCCGGGCCGACGTGGCCTTGATCATCGGCGCCAACGACGTGGTGAACCCCGCCGCCCGCAACGATCCCAGCAGCCCGATCCACGGCATGCCCATTCTCAACGCCGACCAGGCACAGCGGATCATCGTGCTCAAGCGGAGCATGAATCCCGGCTTTTCGGGCATCGAGAACGAGCTGTTCTACAATCCCAAGACCTCGCTGTTGTTTGGCGACGCCAAGAGTTCGCTGACGCAATTGGTCTCGGCGGTGAAGAACGCTTAACCGGATTCTGCGATTGAACTCGCGAGATCGTCGAGCGTGATGTCAAGCTCTCTCGCCAGCCTCGCGGCGATTGAGAGGCTCGGTTCGCGCTGATCTTGCGTTGTAGGCGAGAAGCGCGTGCCCAAGGGCGGTTATTTCCGCTTTGTCTTGCTCGGCTAATGCACGCAATCGACGCGTCTCAGCGGCTTCCTCCGCAGTCAACTTGCGAGTCGCGGTAACGCGGTGCATTTTCTTGGATGCCATAGGGCGAGATCCCGTATTCGAGTCATTCCCCCAACATTTTCACAAACCGAAACCGCCCCTCATGCACCACGCTGCCGCTCAGCGTGCGCAGTGTACTGTCGCCGTTGGCGTCGAACGACCATGTGCCCAACGCGCCGCCGTCGAAATTGCGCATCGAAAGACAGGCTGCGATGATCGCCGCTCGGTCTTTTCGCCCGGCCCGCTCGATGGCCGCCAGGGCCACTTTGCCCGCTTCATAACCGTAAATGGCATAAGCTTCCGGCGTCACGCCATAGCGACCGCGGTATTTTTCGACAAACGCGCGGCCCTTGCCCGTCAGGTGTTCGGGCGGCAGGCCGCCAAACGTCACATAGCAGCGATCGTTGAGGTGCTCGGCGCCGGCCGCATGGATGAAGGCTTCTTCGAGGCAGGCGTCGGGCGCCATCAGCTTGCAATCCAGCCCCACGGCCGCCATGTCTTTGGCAATCTGGCCGGCTTTGCTTTGCGTGGTGCCGCCAACGTAGACCAGGTCGGGCCGCAACACCTTGATCGACGTCATCAACGACTTGAACTCCTGGGCCTTGGCGTCGATGCTTTCGTGGCCCAGCACGGTCAGACCGATCTCGCGCGAGCGCTCGGCAAACAACGTGGCGATGCCGCGGCCATAGACCTCCATGTCGTCGAGCACATAGACGCGCCGCGCGCCCAGTTCCTTGGCCCAATCGGCCCCCAGCGGGCCCTGCAGATCGTCGGTCGGCGCTACCCGCGCGAAAGTAATTTGCCCGGTGGGGCGGTAGATCTGCGGTTCGCCCGGATCGCCCTGCTCGGGTTTGGTCAGCCCCGGCCAGGTGTTGACCGGGCTGAGCATGAGCAGCCCCGCGCGGTTGAGCGTGGGCATCGCGATCTTCGCCGCGCCCGAGTTATACGTGCCCAGATAGATCATCACGTCGGGGTCGAGCACGGCACGCTGGGCGTTGGCGATCTCGGCCTCGGCGGTCCACTGCCCGGCGGCGGCGGTGGCGTCGTCCCAGTCGGCATAGACGATCTGAAAACCGCCGGCCCGCCACTGCGATTCTTCCAGCGCCAGACGAATGCCGCCGACAATCGAATCGGTCTGCGCTTTCACACTGCCGGTGCGCGGCAGGCTGGAGACGAGTTTGATAACGCCCGGTGTGCCTTGTTGAGCGCCTCGGCCGCGCAGCAGCGGCGCCGCGGCAAGCGCCGCCACGATCAACAACCAACGCGCGCGAGAGTGGTTCATCCGAATCAGAGCTTGGGCAACTGCTCTTCGACTGGCTTAGCCAGCTTGCGGGGTTGCTCGGTGCGGCGCTCGTTCGAGGGCGGCGGAGGGGGCGCGGGTTTGCCCGGCATCTTCTTGGGCGGCGGAGGGGGCGGGGCCACGTACGCTTCTTCGACACGAAACCCAAAGGGGTCTTTCAGCTCGCGCTCGGCCAACAGCGCCCAGGGCGTGCCCGCGTTTTCCTTGGCGCAGCGCGTCAGCAGCCGCGTCGCCTCTTTGGCCGCGCGCTGGCTCTGGCTGCCGTAGTGCAGCGTCTGATCGGGCTTGAATTGCCAACGGTTCGACTTCTTGTCGACAAAGTCGGCGCCCTTGGATTTCATCACGGCGCAGGCCCAATTGTATTCGTAGCAGCGCACGGTCATCGCCAGCAGCCGGCCATAGGTCAGATCGTACCACGCGCGCCAGCGGCGCGAATGTTCTTTGGCATACGCCTGCTCCAGGCCGCGGGCGCCAAACGGAGCCAAGGCTTGCTGCAATACCGCCGTATCGTAAGCCGCAGTCTCTTGGGCCTCGCGCATCTCGTTGAAATAGGTGTTCCCGTTGGGGGCGAACGACAGCCGCGGCGTGCCCTTCACTTTCCGCTGATTGGTGATATCGACGGCGGCCAACACGGCCCGCCGCAACGGACTGGCCGCCGTCTGCCGCAGGTAGATGTCGGGCGATTCATAGTCGGGCGTGTAATGCCGCATCACGTCCATGTCGAACGGGGTGCGATCCGCCGCATGGTCCTTGATGAAATACGCGCCGCCGGTCTCGTGCGCCAGCCGCGTCAGGGCGAACGGCCCCAACCCGGAGACCATCGAATCGTACTGATTGCCGCCAAACCAATACGGCAAGCGGACCCGTTCTTCGCGCGCGGTATCGGGACCGCGATCGACCGGCAACTGATAGGTCTTGCCGTTGGTGTGCTTGTACGACATTGTGCCTTGTTGTTTGCCGAACATCGACGAAGGACCGACGACATACACCGGAATGGCGTTGTTGCGGCAGAACTGGACGGCGTTCTCCAAACGGTCGACATCGTTGCCCGACTCGTCGGTCCAGACGACCATCAGCATGCGGCGGTGCTCGCTGTGGCGCTCGCGTTGATATTGCGCCACACACCCCAACACCGCCGAAAAGACGTTTTCGATACCGGAGGTATCGGTGGGCACCGCGCGAATGGCTTTCACAACGGCCGCCGTATCGACGGTGGGCGGGGCCATCTCTTGCATCCGCTGACCGAAGGCCACGACCGCGCTTTTGAGCGCTTCGTCACGCATGCCGCCCAGCGCCTCGATTTCGTGATAGATGCGCTCCAGTCGCTCGGCCACTTCGTTCCGGTCGGCCGCCAGGCTGATCGAGGCATCCATCAGCCATACGACGAGCAGGCGATCTTCCTCGAGATGCCCCATGATCTCGTCGGTCAGTCGGTCGATGGCGCCCTCGACCTCGCGCACCTCGACGCCCACCGTGCCGGTCTGCACCACGACGTCGCTCATGTCAAACCCGCTGGCCTCGGGCAGCGGCAAGTCGATTTCTTGCGGTGCGGAAAGATCGAGCGGCTGATCGACGCTTTCGAGCAAGGCGTTGTCGGACATCGTCATAGCCAGCGATTCGCTGGCGGCGGCCAGCGGGCTGTCGGCGGGTTCGTCGCTGACATCGGCCACGGTGAGTTCCGGTTCGGCCAGTTCCAGCTCTTCTTCGGGATTAAACGCGGTGACCGCCAACTGCGGCGGCGGCTCGAACCGCTGTTCTTCGTGCACGACGCGTCCGAGAATGACCAGAACGGCGGCATGCACGATGGCGCTAACGGCGGCAGCCGCCACGAACCGCCCCCACCCAGACGCACCAGGATCGCTGGTGCGATAGACGTTGCCGAGTTCATCGTTCGGGTCGACCCACGGCTCGAGCAGCAAGTCGGCCAATTGATTGAATAGGGCGCGCATCTGCCAAGTTCCGCGGTTGCCGCCACCTGCCCTGTAGGATTCTCTCATTGTACCTCAAGTGGCCTCGGTAGGAAACGCCCACGACGGCATTCCGGAAAGACATTCCTACTTGGGCTGGCACTACGTTGCTTAATGGGTTTCGGGCACGATGCGCCGGTTCTCGACCCGACGTGCGAGGCGGTTTATAATTCGCTCGGCTTCGCCCCTCGCCGGCCGTCTGCTCAAACCTCCGGAACTCGTCTGTGCTGCCGCAAACCACCAGCATGTTGTCGCCTGCCCAATGGCTGGCCTTGGCGGCCGTGCCGCCGGCAATCGTGCTGCTCTACTTCCTCAAGCTCAAGCGGCAGCCGCTGGAAGTGCCCAGCACCTATCTCTGGCACCGCTCGATTGAAGACCTGCACGTCAACAGCATCTGGCAGCGGCTGCGGCAGAGCTTGCTGTTGTTCCTGCAACTGCTGCTGATGGCATTGTTGATCTTCACGCTGCTGAGGCCAAGCTGGCAATCGACGCGGTTGATCGGCAATCGGTTTATCTTTTTGATCGACAACTCGGCCAGCATGGGGGCCACCGATATCGAGCCCACTCGGCTCGACGCCGCCAAGCAAAAAACGCTGACCCTGATCGACGAGATGACGTCGGGCGACGTGGCGATGGTCATCAGCTTCGCCGACAACGCGCGCGTGGAGCAGTCGTTTACCGACAACCGCAACGAGCTGCGGCGGCAGGTCGAAGGCATCAAGCAAACCGACCGGTCCACCTCGCTGGCCGATGCCCTGCGCGTCGCCTCGGGCCTGGCCAACCCCGGCCGCAGCTCCAATCAGGAAGATAGCCAAGATTTTCAGGTAGCGGAGGCCAAGCCCGCCACGCTTTACATCTTCAGCGACGGCAAGTTTCCGGATGTGAAGGATTTTTCGCTGGGGCACTTGCAGCCGGTCTACGAACCAATCGGCGCCGAGACGGCGGAGAACGTGGCCATCGCCGCCTTTACCGCCGCGCGGCACGAGAGCAATGCCGACGTTCTTCAAGCGTTTGGCCGGCTGGAAAACCATGGCGATAAGCCCGTCACGCTCGATGTCGAACTGCACTCGGGCGAGCAGCTCATCGACGCCCAGCGCATCGAGATCGAGCCGGGCAAGTCCGAGGGCGTGGCTTTTATCGTCGAGGAAATGGAAAAAGGGGTGCTGCGGCTCAAGGCCGACGCGAAAGACGATCTGGCAATCGACAACACCGCCTGGACCACCATCAATCCGCCCACGCGCAGCAAGGTGTTGCTGGTGACGCCGGGCAACGAACCGCTGGCCCTGGCGCTAAGCACCGAGCGCGTGCGCGAACTGGCCGATATTACCGAGCACAGCCCCGATTATCTCGCCCGGCAAGATTACCAGAAGCAAGCGGCCACCGGCGCCTACGATCTGGTGATCTTCGACCGTTGCCGGCCCGAACAAATGCCGCAAGCCGATACGTTGTTCATCCACCGGCTGCCGCCGGGCGACGCCTGGAAGCTGGGCGAAAAAGTCACCCTGCCCCAGATCATCGACACCGACCGCTCGCACCCCCTGATGCACATCGTCGAGTTGGGCGATGTGCTGCTCACCGAAGCCCAGCCGCTGTTTCCGCCGCCGGGCAGCACCGTGCTGATCGACACCAACGCCGGGCCGGTCGGGGCCGTCGCCCCACGCGAAGGCTATGAAGACGTGGTGCTGGGCTTCGCCATCTTCGACTCGGACCATATCGACACCAATTGGGTAACGCGGGCAAGTTTTCCGGTGTTCGTGCTCAATCTCGTCGAGTACTTGGGCGGCACGCGCTCGGCGGTTTCGGGCGGCAGTGTGTTGCCGGGCCAGACCGTCAACTGGCGGTCCGACTCAGCCGGCGAAAGTATTGAAGTGCTCATGCCCAGCCAGACGAAGATCGAGGTGGCGCGCGGCAAGCTCAACGCATTCCATTTCGGCGGCACCTCCGAAGTGGGGGTTTATCAGGTGCTGGAAAAGGGGCAGGCCAGCGGCAACTTCGCCGTCAATTTGTTCAACAGCCTGGAGAGCGATCTGCGCCCGCGCACCGAGCTGACCGTGGGCGACACTGGGGTGGCCGGCAAATCGGAACGTGAGCCGGCGCGGTTCGACGCCTGGAAGCTGATTCTGCTGGCGGCTCTGGTCGTTTTGCTGCTGGAGTGGTATATCTACAATCGCCGCGTGTATGTGTAAAACCTGACGTTGCCCCCCAATGCTCAAAAAGGCGCTGCTCACCAAGGCGAAAAAAAGGCGACTGCCCCGCCAGCGACGCTCGAAGCGCAAAGCGCTCAATAAAATCGTCGAGAACGACTTGATCCGCCGGGTGAGCTTCGAGGAATACCGCGACAAAGTGCGCGACGTCTACGATGGCCCGCAGGGAGCGCTGCTGGCCACGTGCAGCCTGCTCTCGCTGCATCTGACGTTTGGCGAGCGGCTGATCCGCGAGCGGCGGTTCGATTTGCGCGGGGCCAGGCAGATCTTGGACGTGGGCAGCGGGGCCGGCCAGATTGCCAAGCACCTGTTGAAATACGCCGACGCCGAGGCCCAGATTACCTGCTTCGATCTGTCGCTGGAAATGGTCCGCCGGGCGAGGCAGCGGCTGAAAAGCGCCTCGCC
>DASVHB010000524.1:0-8790 GCA_036379195.1 Pirellulales bacterium | reverse complement strand
GTCGAGCATGGCCGCGCCGACGGCATGTATATCTGCACCACCGGCGTGGGCGCCATCGACCCCCGCGCCGAGCTGCGTCCCGATCGCGTGCGGCCCGGCGACCGCGTGCTGCTTTCCGGCCCCATTGGCAATCATGGCATGGCCATCATGCTGGCCCGCGCCGAGTTGGAGATTGAGGCCGACATTCGCTCTGACACGCGCCCGCTGGCGGAGCTCACCGCTGCACTGCTAGACGCCGCGGGCGGCGACCTGAAATGGATGCGCGATGCCACGCGCGGCGGCGTGGCCACCGTGCTCAACGAGCTGGCCCGTGACGCCGAGGTCATCGTGACGATTGAAGAAGAAGCCGTGCCCGTCGATGACGACGTGCGGGGCGCCTGCGAGTTGCTGGGGCTCGATCCGTTGCAAGTGGCCAACGAAGGGCAATTCGTGGCCGTGGTGGCCGCGGATGTGGCGGAAGCCGCGTTGGCCGCGCTGCGCCGCACGCCGGGCGGCGAGCGCGCCTGCCTGTTGGGCGTCGCCGGCGCCGGTCCCTTGCCGCGTGTGCTGGCCAAGGCCGCTTATGGCGGCGTGCGTGTCGTCGATATGTTGATTGGCGACCCCTTGCCGCGAATCTGCTAGGAAGTTGGACAGACCGATGCCGACGGCTTAAAATTGGGAATGATTGGCATGATCTGATTTCCGCAAAGACGAAAGAATGCCTGAGGCTGATATGACCCGAGTCGTCGTCGACGCATCGCTACTTGCAAAGCTCGCTAATCTTTACCAGACAGTCGAACTATGCGACGCGGCGGGGCGCTCCATTGGTCAATTCAGACCCGCGATCCTAGACGATCCGGCGCTTCTGCCGAAAATCAGTGAAGAGGAAATGGACCGAAGGGTAGCGGCTGGCGGCGGACGATCACTGGCGGAGATTCTTACCGATCTGGAAAAACGCGCATGAAGTATCGCGTGCGCTGGTTGCCAACCGCCGAGGATGAGCTGACCTACGAAATCCGCGAGGATACGCAGGAAGTCTTTGTTGTCCACATTTGGCAATATCGCGCCGGCTAGCGTAACGCCCGCCGCGTTCGAGTCGATCAGCGAACGGAGTCTAGTTTGGTGAGCCAAGATCCGGCAGCTTTTGCGGCGGCACAGTTCGCCTTGCGGAACGAGATCTCCGCCGGCTTCATCCCGCCGCACAGTGAGCCGTTGGCCCGCGTGTGCCAGCAAATGGCTGAGCGGTTTCGCCGGGGTGGGCGTTTGCTGGCGGTGGGGGTCGGGCCGTATGCCACCGACGCGCAACATGTTGCCGTCGAGTTCGTGCATCCGGTGATCGTGGGCAAGCGGGCGTTGCCGGCGCTCGATCTTTCGATGGCGCCCGCCGCCATGCTGACCGCGTTGGCAGGCGCAGACGACATCGTGATGGCGTTTGCCCCGCCCGAGGGCGATGCCGCCTTGTGCGATCTGCTCGATCGCATCGGGCAGCGCGGCTCGCTCGTCTGCCTTTGGCCGGGCCGGCTGGGCGGCCACGAGCTGCCGGCGGCTTCAAGCGATCCGTTCATCCATCAAGAACTTACGGAGCTGATGTACCACACGCTGTGGGAAACGGTACACGTGTTTTTCGAGCAGCAGTCGCGCGGCGACGACGTGGGGGCGGCAGGCTTTCTTTATCCCTTCCTGGCCGAGTCGCAGCAAGGGTCATCGACCGACGTGCTGGCCGATGTAGCCGCATCGATCCGTGAGAAGGCCCGCGAAGACGAGCGGCTGCGCGCCATGTTCATCGAAGAGCACGCCGGGCCAATGGCCGAGGCCGCCGCGGCGATGCGCGAGCGGATCGCCCGTGGCGGCACGGTTCTGGCATTCGGCAACGGCGGCTCGGCGACCGACGCCAACGACCTGGTGTTCGATTGCCTGGCGCCGCCCGACGGTCTGCCGCCGGTGCCGGCCATCTCTTTTTCCGCCGAGCCGGCCAACCTGAGCGCCATCGCCAACGACGTGGGCGTCGAACTGATGTTTCAGCGGCAATTGATCGCCAACGGCCGCCCCAACGACGTCGCCGTGGCCATTTCGACCAGCGGCAAATCGAAAAACCTGGCCGCCGCCCTGCGGGAAGCGCGCAAACGCGGCTTGCTCACTCTCGGGTTGTCGGGCTACGACGGCGGCGACCTGGTGCGCGAAAAGCTGGTCGATTTCGCCTTTGTGGTGCGGACCGACTACATTCCGCGCATCCAAGAGGTGCAGGCGTCGATGTACCACGTGCTGCGGCGGATGTTATTCGCCGAATAGCAGCTTAGCGACGCCTGCCAACACGACGACCAGGACGACGGTCAGGGCCAACACGGCCAGAAACGATTCGATGAGCATACACGAACCAAATACCACCAGAGCGGTTTTCCCATTGATGGCCAACATTGTAAAATAAGCCGAGGCCATCGGCCAGCCCCGATCGTTCGTGGTGGTGTCCTAAAGTTGAGTTGGTCGAGGTCGAACAGACACTAACCCGAAGCGTCAGCGAGGCATAAAAGGGCCATTTCCTCGCTAACGCTTCGGGTTAGTGTGGGCGACCAACTCAACTTTAGGACACCACCTCGTTCGTCAGCGCCTCCTTGGCGCGGGACGGTGGCCGGGGCAAAAGCTGGCCGAGGTCGACGGAGCTCCTGGCAAAACGCGATGCCGGCCAGCAATGCCCCGGTGACGGCTCGACCGGGGCATCGCCGCGGCCGAGTCTTTCGGCGGGATTGGCGTCCCGCGCGGCTCTGCCCCAGCCACCGCTGTGCATCCATCCATCGACCGACGAATGACAAACGACTAATGCCGCATCGTGCTCCCTCCACCGAATTGCTTTCTCCGGCCGGCGACTGGGAGTCGTTGCGCGCGGCGGTGGCCAATGGGGCCGACGCGGTCTATTTCGGGCTGTCGAACTTCAACGCCAGGCACCGGGCGACCAATTTCACGGTCGAAGAGCTGCCGGAGGTCGTCGACTATCTGCACCGCCATAACGTGCGGGGCTATGTCACGTGCAATACGTTGATCTTTTCCGATGAGCTGGAACAGATTGCCAAGCTAATCGCGGCCATTGCGCGGTCGGGGGCCGACGCCGTGATCGTGCAAGACCTGGGCCTGGCCCGGCTCATCCGAGGGCTGGCGCCCGGCTTGCCGATCCACGGCTCGACGCAAATGACGCTTACCGAACCGCGGGCCATTGAGTTGGTGCACGGGCTAGGTGTCGAGCGCGTGATTCTGGCCCGCGAGCTGTCGTTGACCGACATCGGGCGCATTACCGAGCAAACGCCCGTGCCGGTCGAGGTGTTCGTTCACGGCGCACTCTGCGTGGCCTACAGCGGACAGTGTTTGACAAGCGAGGCACTGGGCGGGCGCAGTGCCAATCGCGGGCAGTGCGCCCAGGCGTGCCGGTTGCCGTATGAGCTGATTGTCGACGGCCAGCGGCGCGACTTGGGTGATCGGGCCTATCTGCTCAGCCCGCAAGACCTGGCCGCGCACGGGCAGATCGGCGAGCTAGTGCGGCTGGGGGTGGCGAGCCTCAAGATCGAGGGCCGCCTGAAGAGCCCGCACTATGTGGCGGCGGCCACTCAAACCTATCGCGGCGCGCTCGACGCGGCCCTGGCCGGAGCGCCCCATGCGCTGGGCCGCCAGGAACGGCTCGATTTGCAACAGAGTTTTTCACGCGGCTTTACGCCCGGCTTTCTCGAAGGCGTGAACCATCAGCGGCTGGTCGCCGGCCGCTTTCCCAAGAGCCGCGGAGTGTGCGCGGGCGTTGTGGTCGGCGGAAATGCGCGAGAAGTCGTCATCGAAATGGATGAGCAACTTCGCTTGGACACCAGCGAGTCGGTCTTAAAAATCGGCGACGGCGTGGTCTTCGACGAAGGGCGTCCTGAGCAAGACGAACAAGGCGGGCGGATTGCCGGCGTCAGACGCATTGCCGGTCGGCCGCGGTTGGCGGTGACCTTTGTGCCCGGCGCCCTGCAACTGGCCGCCATCCGCGAAGGCGCCCTCGTCTGGCGCACCGACGATCCCGATTTTCGCCGGCGCATGCAGCGCAGTTTCGCCCGCGAATGCACGCCCCGCCGCGTGCCCGTGAAAGCCAAGGTCGCCGGGCAAATCGGCGGTTCGCTTTGTCTTTCGCTCAGCGACGACGCGGGCAATACGGCGAGCGCAACGTGGCCGGGACCATTGCAAGCGGCCCAAAAGCACCCGCTGACCCTCGCATTGCTTCGCGAGCAATTGGGCCGGCTCGGCGATACGCCGCTGGAGCTGGCCGGGCTTACCCTCGATTTGCGCGAACCGGCGATGGCGCCCAAAAGTGTGCTCAACGATTTGCGGCGGCAGGCCGTGGCGTCGTTGCTGGCGCAACGC
This sequence comes from Pirellulales bacterium, assembly GCA_036379195.1. Classification (GTDB taxonomy): domain Bacteria; phylum Planctomycetota; class Planctomycetia; order Pirellulales; family JAICIG01; genus JAICLL01. Next base: position 4,434 of record DASVHB010000524.1, on the reverse strand, counting down.
TCGGCGGGCACGGCGGGCCGCGCCATTCATCACGAGGCGCTCGATGACCTGCGCGGCGAAATCTCCCGCCGCGAGCCGCTTACCGAGACGCCGCCGAGTCTTTATGTGCTCGCTCGCACGCTTGAGCAACTTCAAGCGGTGCTCGATTGGCCGCCGGGCGAGCTGGCCCGGCCCGCCATGGTCTATTGCGATTTTGAAGACGTGCGGCGCTATCGCGAGGTGGTGCCGCTGGCGCATGCGGCGGCCTTGCCCCTTGGCCTGGCGACTCTGCGCATCTTAAAGCCGGGCGAAGAAGGACTGCTCGCCAAGATCGCCGCCGCGGGAGCCGACGCCGTGCTGATACGCAACCTCGGCTCGCTGGACTGGTTTCGCCAGCACGAGCCGTCAGTGCCGCTGGTCGGCGACTACTCGCTCAACGCGGCCAATGAACTTACCGCCGACCTGTTGCTCGGGCAGCGGCTGTCGCGGCTGACGCCAAGCTACGACCTGACCTGGGAGCAACTGACGGCGATGCTGGGACGCATTTCGCCCGGCTCGTTCGAAGTGGTCGTGCACCAGCACATGCCGATGTTTCACATGGAGCATTGTGTCTTCGCGGCGGAGCTTTCCGGCGGCAAAGACTGGCGCGACTGCGGGCGTCCCTGCGACCATCACCGCGTGGAACTGCGCGATCGGGTGGGCGCGGCGTTTCCCCTACTGGCCGACACCGGCTGCCGCAACACGGTGTTCAACTCGGTTCCGCAGTCGGCGGCCGAATACGTGCCGCGCATGTTGGCCGCCGGCCTGCGACATTTCCGCGTCGAGCTGTTGCGCGAGAACAGCGACCAGACGCGGGAACTGCTCACACGCTATGCCCGCCTCTTGGCCGGACTCGATGCCGGCAAGCGCGCCTGGCACGGCCTGCAGGTGCTGAGCCAACTGGGTGTCACCCGCGGCACGCTCAGCGACTAAATGACCTCGCACGATCATGGGACTGTAGGGAACGCCCTCTGTGGCGTTCCGTATTCCCATGTCGTGCAAGGTCATTTAGCCCGCATTGCTGACACCAACCCGAAGCGCAAGCGAGGACTGTGATTGAACTTGCCTCGCTTGCGCTTCGGGTTAGTGTGAACAGATGCGCAATGCGGGTTAAAACGCTGGCACGGCGGCCGTCGCGGCGACAGACATGCGTTGCATCGCAACACCTGCCCGACCGCGACGGTTGCCGTTGCATCCAGCGAGGTCGCTATTACCGGTCGTTCAATAACCGTTCTGCTCGTACAGGTTCGGATCGAGCGATTGATTGCGCTGCCGAGTCGCCTGCCGGGCGGTTCGCGGCCGCGCGGGGTTGCCATAGGCCGGACCTTCGTTCAATGGGCCACCGTAGGCGGGATTTCCGAACGACTGGTTGCCATAGCCCTGGTTGCCATAGGCCGGGTTTCCATAAGCCGGGTTTCCATAAGCCGGGCCGCCGTATTGCTGTCCGCCATATGGTTCGTTGAACATCGGTCCTTGTCCGGCGCCGCCGTAGTTGCCCGCCATCTGAGCGTTTGGCTCGCCCAGCTCGACTTCGACGTTGCGATCGGTTCCGTTGCGTTCGATGTCGATTTGCACCACATCGCCGGGCTTATGCCGGCCGATCATCCGCGTGACATCGCGATACGAGTAAACCTCGCGGTCGTTGATCGCCAGAATTTCGTCGCCTGGCCGCAACCCGGCTTCCGCGGCGGGACTGTCGGGCCGCACGTTCTTGACACGGACAATGCCATCGGGCGTCTCGCTCATGGTCACGCCCAGATAAGCGCGTTCGCGCGGCGCCGGCGGTGGGTTGTTGGCGAAGTTGTTGCCGTAGCCCGGCGCCATGCCCTGCGGCCCCCAAGCGCCCGCGCCGGCATTCGCGCCGCGCCCGTAACCCCTGTAATTGCCGTAACCCGGCCCGGCATAACCCGGCCCGCCAAAGCCGCCCATGCCATAGCCGCCCATGCCATATCCGCCGCGCGGGTAGCCTCCGCCGGCGTAGCCCGATGCATAACCAGGCCCATAGCCCGGCCCATAGTATCCGCCCGGCCCGTAGTTGTTGTATCCATAATTGTTGTAGCCGTAGTTGTTGTAGCCGTAATTACCGGTGTTGCCGAAAGCCCGGGCGTCGGCACGACCTTCTTGGCGCATTTCACGCCCCGCAATTCTTCCCTGCCGGCGGAAACTCTGCGCCTCGGCCGGACGGGTCGAGCCGAAAGAAAGGCAAACCGCCACCACCCCGGCGACGACAACAAACACGCGAGACACAGTACGACGCATGGTCTTCTCCTTTTTGTCCATTCTCTTGTTTTGGTCAGAAGCTTACGGTGTTCCGATAGCGCGGCCCCAGCCCCGACTGCGGCCCCGCCTCGATCGGGCGTGCACCCGATATGCCATGCGGCAGATTCTTGGCTCACGCGGACCAAAACCCCGCTGCGCGACCCGCGGTTGGTCGGCCGGCTACCATGCTGCGCAGCAACCCTCCACACCACCGGCCATTCTTCCCCAGGCCATTCTCCAGGCTCATGAAAAAAAATGGCCGCCGCCGCGATCGGAAAACCGAACACGACGGCGGCCCGGGGTCAATGGCCGCCCCAACGACGAGTTGCCTATCCATCGGTTCTGGATCAGCGAAGGCCCGACTCACCTAAAAATTGTCGTACTGGTCTTGCTGGTCCTGGTAACGACGGCCATACGTGCGGGTATCGTAGTAAGCGCCGCCGCGGCGAGCATTGCCGGCTCCGGCGTTGTAGTCGGAGTTGTAGCCCTGATTGGCATAGCCTTGCTCTCCATAGTCGTTGTCGTAATCGGCCATGCCATACGAGTTGCGGTTGTTACGGTTATCGTTCTGACCATAACCGCCCGAATTGCCATAGCCACGATTGTACGGCTGGTTGTACTGGCCGTCGAAGCCGCTATCGTCAACGTTGGCCTGGCTGCGGCGACCCGTCCGATACGACCTGTTTTGCGCCGAGTTCTGCTGACGCGGCGCCAGCATCGCTTGCAGCGTCCGCTGGCGGCCGTTGCGCTCGATGGAGACCTCGACTTCTTCGTTCGGCGTCATCTGCGACAGCAGATGCATCACGTCCTGATTCGATTCGACGTCTTCATCGTCGATCGCCACGATCTCGTCGCCACGGCGAAGGCCGGCCTGCTCGGCGGGACTGCCCGGCTGAACGCCAGTAATCCATACTCCGCGTTGGCCATCGTCATTGCGATCGAGAAAGACGCCCAGATAGGCGCCGCCACCGCGGTAGCCCTCGCGCCAGCGCTGGTTTTGGCCGGCATTCATGTTGCGCATGCGGCTGTCATTGTACGCGCGATTGCCGTAATCTTGTCGGCCATAGCGGAAGTCATTGTCGTCATCCTGCCAGTTTTGGCGTCCCTGGCCCGACCCTTCATTCTGGCCAGCCCACTGATTCTGGCCCGACCATTGGTTGCGCCCGCCGCCTTGGCCCTGACCGCTCCACTGATCCTGCCGCCAATCGCGCTGGGCCGAGCGGTTCGATAGTCCTCGCTGGTTGTTCTGCCCGCGCTGCTGGCCAAAGACTTCTTGCCGCGATGCGAGGGTCGCATCGACCGTCTGCCGACGGCCGTTGCGAAGGATGTCTAATTCGACCGACTCGTCCTCGCCCGCACGATCGAGCGCCTGGGTGAGTTGCTGAATGCTCGTCACGCGGTGGTTGTTGACACCAAGGATTTCGTCGCCGCGGCGCAGGCCGGCTTCTTCGGCGGGGCTGTCGGGCATCACCCGGCGAACCTCGAGCATGTTCGGCTCGTTGTAGAACGTAACCCCCAAGGCCGCATGTTGGTTGCGGCTGCGCGACGACCGGTTCGACGCGCGGCGTTCGTCTCGGTCTTGCTGCTGGTCTTCGCCGTCATCGTCGTCGTCGGCCTCATCGTCGGCTCGACTGGAATTCGCGCGATTGTTCGCCGAATTTTCACGGGTTTGCGCTGGCGCTGGAGCGGCAAGCGTCCAGGCCCACCAGGCCGCCGCGACCGCGAGCGTCGGCCGTAACCATCCAAACTTCTTGTGCATCGAACTTCCTCCTTAAAGCAAACGCTGCCGCGGCGCGCAACGAGAACGCCTCGACTGCCGGCCCGGCAGCGTTATACGAATGAGCAAAAACGAAGAGGCGGTCCCGCGTGGGCCGCCAACAGATTCACCAGATGCCCACCCTGGGCCAGCAAGAAGAGTTTCGCGCCCAGATTCCTGGCGCGGGCCGAACGCTCCACCATGAGCGAGGCGAATGCAACATACGCGCGCAGGGCGAAGATGTCAAATGGGTGGTTGGGGGTTGGGGATTGGGGGTTGGGGGTTGGTGGCTGACGAATGGCGGGTTGGCGAGTGGCGTGGCGCCGCAAGTTGTTCCTGGGCTTTCAGGTCACGTTCCAATCACCAACCACTAGCCACTAGCCACTAGCCACTAGCCACTA
>DASVHB010000523.1:0-4430 GCA_036379195.1 Pirellulales bacterium | reverse complement strand
GTCGCGAAACGCTGTTTGTGCCGGGCCAGTTCGTTCCAGGCCCGGCGATTCTGCTGCTGGGCTGCGGCGGAGGTCGGGAAGGGTTCGGGCATGCAGAGGGTTCAGGGTTCAGGGTTCGGGATTCAGGATTCGGGATTCAGGATTCAGGGTTCACAGTTTTTTTAAACTTGTTCAGTGGCGTAAGCAATCTCGTCTTCGAGCGCCGCAGATAATATCCTCGATGTAAGTGTATCGTCGCGGTTGCCGATTCTCGCAAGGAATCGCTTGCGACCAGTTGCTGTATCGAACTCAAGGCGAATGAATCGACGGCAAATGCCACAGGCTCCTGAATCCCGAATCCTGAACCCTGAACCCTGAACCCTCTGCATGCCCGATCTTCCCCTCACTTCCGCCGCGGCCCAGCAGCAAAACCGCCGGGCCTGGAACGAGCTGGCTCGCCACAAGCAACGTTTCACGACGCCGGCTGCCGACGACGATCTGCGCGATCCGCTGTCGCAGTCCGATGCGCTGGGCTGGCTGGGCGGCAGTGTATCGGGCAAGCGGCTGCTCTGCCTGGCCAGCGGTGGCGGACGGCAAAGCGCCATGTACGCGGTCGCCGGCGCCCATGTGACCGTGGTCGACCTCAGCCCCGAAATGCTGGCGCTCGATCGCCAAGTGGCCGCCGAACGAGGTCTCGACATCCGCGTGGTCGAGGCTTCCATGGATGATCTGAGTGCGCTGGCCGATGCCAGCTTTGACGTCGTGGTCCAGCCGGTGAGCACCTGTTATCTGCCCGACGTGATGGCCGTTTATCGCCAAGTCGCCCGGGTGACGGCGCCGGGCGGCCTGTATATCAGCCAGCACAAGCAGCCGACAAGCCTTCAGGCCGGCGTAGTGCCCGGACCGGCAGGTTATGAAATCGCCGAGCCCTATTATCGGCGGGGGCCACTGCCGGCGGTGTCGGGCAGCCGGCATCGCGAAGAAGGCACACTGGAGTTTTTACATCGCTGGGAAGAACTGATCGGCGCCCTGTGCCGCTGCGGCTTCGTGATTGAAGACCTGGTCGAGCCGCTTTTGACCCGGCCCGACGCCGAGCCAGGCACCTTCGCCCACCGCTGCCGCTATGTGCCGCCCTATGTGCGCATCAAAGCCCGGCGCGTGGGGGCGGCGAATTCCGCGGTAAAGCCGAGCTTGTGGACGCCAGGGTGATTCCGAAGTCGTCACACGGCAGCAACCCGAAGCGCAAACGAGGCTGAACGGAATTGCATTTCCATCCGCACCGCGCCGCCGAAGGATTTATCTCGCGGGCCGCGGCGGCTGGGGAGTCACGGACTCCGGCGACGTAATGTCAACGCGGACGAATGCAGCGGCTGGTTCAACGCGACTTGCTTCACAGCGTTCCATGTCCTTGTCGAAACGCTCCAAAGCTGCCGCGAAGTCAGCATCTTCGATCTCCCAGAGTGAGTGCCCTGTCTCGTCCTGGCCAAGTTCGCCGACGATTGCAATCAACTGCCCAATACGCAGTTCTGGGCATCGAAGCCGAACACCACGGAGCTTTTGCAGGATAAAATTTAACAAATCGTCTTTTGTCACAGCGCGTCTCCCACCCGGCGACTGTTTGCTTTAGGACTTTTCAGCTTACCGATAACCTCGACTTGCCCAGCCTTTGCCTGTCGCGTAGTGGGCCACTCGACGCCGAACGCCCTCGCGACCAGTACGTCGATCTTCGCCTCTAGCCGTTGGCGTCCTTCGCCGGTTAGCGATTCGCTCACCAGCCGCCGAACGAGCTTCACCAACTGCCTTGACGGCGCCGCATGGCGGTCTGGCAACGGATACTCGGTGATGTATTGCGTCAGGTGTCGCCGTCGCTGCGAATAAAGCTTGTTTTGAAACGCCAAGTCATGGTAGCGCGAGATCAACGCGGAGTTCGCCACGCCAAGAATGAAGAGGAGCAATTCTTCATCTGCCGGATCGCTGGTCGTGATCCAGTAGCAGTTGCCATCGACGACCGATCCTTTTGCATCCCAAAAAAATCGCGCATCGGGGCTAATGTCCGGAAACACGACCTTGGGCAATGACCACACCTGAGGATCTTGCGGCACCCAGATTTCATACCAGGCGCGTCCAGCATCAATCACGTATTGTCGCGATTCCAGCTTGTCTTTGTTGCTCAGTAAGTATTTCCAGGTGGGCGAACTTGCCGCAAAACGAATGGCCCGGCGCCGACCTTCGACGACCTCATGTGTATAGAGCACGCGCCGCTGCGGACCCGCCACTGCGGGCGCCTGCCATTTCGCCGCGTCCTCTTGGGAAACAAGCGGCCGGAGATGTTTTCCCTCCGCGCGAATCTCGCGGGGCAACGATTCCCAATCGCGGCGAATGAAAACGCTGTCGGCGGTAGTCTTGACACCGACGCGTACTTTCGCCACGTCGCCCAGGCGGCATGAAGCAGCCGAATTGATCATTGCGACCCAGTCTGCCTCCTCGCCCGAGAGCAGAGTCCACGGCCGGGCGTCGTCGTGCGGCAGCGGCAGCTTGCCTGTCGCAATCCGATAATGGCAACCGTTGACGCGGACGAGTCCGGAGCGCGGCTTGTGGAGCGAATCGACGAGCGAGGCGACCTGCTCAGCGTCGCCGTTGACCTTGCCGGTGGCCTCATAAATGCGGACAAAACTCGGCGCGCCGTCACCGCTTGCTTCACCGGCGTCGCCGCGTTTGCGCGCAAAGACCAAGGCGGGCAGAACTGCGGCCTCAAAAAACTTGGTGTCGCCCAGGTCGACAATCTCGATCAGATCGAACCGAGTGCGCAGGAATCGCCGCGTGGCCATGCCTCCTCGGGTGGTCAAGAAGCGGTTCGAGGTAATCACGCCCAGAATGCCTCCCGGACGCAATTGCCGGGATATGGCCACCAGAAACGCCTGGTAAAGATCGACGCGGCCGCTCAAACCGAACCGGGCGGCAAGCTGCTGCGCCCGTTTTGCGCCGAGCACCTGCGTTCTGACGTAGGGCGGATTAGCGATGATGCAATCGACCGGCTCCATCGCCTCATGCGAGCCGAAAAGGTCGTTGTCGCCAAAAAACTCCAGAAAGTCGCCCTGAACCAAGTCGGTATGGCAGCCATTGAATTTTGGCTGCCTGGCCTTGAGCGCCGCGAACGAAGCATCGTCGTTTTCGATTCCGATGAGCGTAATCCGTCGCCGCAGTTCGCGCGAAAAAGCGTCGTAGATGGCGCACAGCAAATTGCCGTCGCCGCAGGCCGGGTCGAGCACGCGGATTGGCCCTTGCAGGCCGGCCATGAGCGCGGCAACGCGCTCGGCCACGAGCCGCGCCAGATCGGGCGGCGTGAAGTGCGCCCCCGTCGCTTTGCGTTTTGTCACTGGCATCGGATTCCGTGCTCTGTAAACGTGTTCGTCCGTGCATTGTCGCCGATTGGCGACCGAAACCAAGGGGCATGGCCTAATGAAAGTCGCGTCCCGTCGTCGCATCCGGCGCTGACGGCGTCACCGATCGGTTATACGTGCTCGGCGGCGAGCCAGCCGGTGCTGAAGGCCGCCTGAAAGTTGTAGCCGCCAATCGGGCCGTCGAGGTCGAGCACTTCGCCGGCCAGGAAGAGTCCCGGCACGATCCGGCTTTGCATGGTGCGTGAATCGACTTCGTCGAGCGCCGCTCCGCCCGCCGTGACCTCGGCCTTTTTGAAACCACGCGTGCCGCTCACCGGCACTGCCTGCCGTTTGATCGCCGCCACCCAACGCGCGCGGTCGGCGCGGGCCAATTCGGCGGCGCGGGCCTCGGGTGCCAGCCCGGCGGTGCGCAACAGCGCTTCGTTCAAGCGGCGCGGCAGCGAGGCCGCAAGCAAGCCGCCTAGCTGCTTCTTACCGGCGGTGGCGGCCTCCTGCTTGATACGCTCGTCCAATTCGGCCTCGCTCACCTGGGGCAAGAAGTCGCAATTCAGCGCCAAGGTGCGCGGTCGCGGGTGGCCGCTGATCGCACGGCTGACGTCGAGCACCACCGGTCCCGACAAGCCGAAGTGCGTAAATAAAAACGAGCCGCGGCGCTCGGCCAGCAAGCCACCGCGCGGGCCCGACCCCGCGGCTTCCGTATCGACCACGCGCACCTGAACGTCGCCGATCGTCACCCCTTGCAGCTCGCGCACCCAGGCGGCATCGGTGGTGACGGGCGTCAGCGCCGGCCGCGGCGCGACGATCGTATGCCCCAGCGCGGCCAGCCAGCGATAACCATCGCCCGAGGTGCCCGAGCCGGGATACGATTGCCCGCCGGTGGTGATCAACACGCGCTCGGCGGTGAGCGACCGCCGCGGCGTGCTCAGCAGGAAGGCATCGGCCGCGCGCGTGAGCTCGACGAGCGGTTCTTCCAGCGCCAGGGTGGCGCCGCTGCGCGCTAGCCGCGTAAGCAGGGCGGCCAGCACGTCGGCAGCCCGATCGCTGGCGGGA
>DASVHB010000522.1:0-17928 GCA_036379195.1 Pirellulales bacterium | reverse complement strand
AGGTGTCGATCATCGTGCAAGACGGCGTTGTGATTCAAATCGAACGAACCGAGCGCAAACGTCTGAAACGACGCCGCGAGTGACAATCTTTGTGGCCGCCTCAGAGCGGTAACCAGCCGACCCTCGCTACGAGGGAGGCGTTGAACCATCTTCCCGCGTCGCTGACTGGACCAACCAGAGGCAACGCCGACTTCAAGGAGTCTGCGCTATGCCTCGCTCGCTGCGTTGGCCACACCCCGTTGTTCTCCGAGCTTCGCGGCCGTGGCCGTATGGGTCGGAACTGCAAACGACGTTTGTTTTTCACGTCGTTTCGATGCTCGTGCTTGGCGGCAGCATCGCGCTGACCGGGTGCTCTGGCAAATCGGCTGACGGCCGCAAAGCGGTTTTTCCGACGCGCGGCAAGCTTTTGGTCGATGGCCAAGTGCCGCGCGGTGCGCTGCTGGTGCTTCACCCGGCGAATCCATCGCTGGACGACGTGCATCCGTTTGCGCATGTCGATCCGGACGGCAGCTTCGCGCTGAGCACCTATCAAGGGCGCGACGGCGCTCCGGCCGGTGATTACATCGCGACCGTCGAATGGCGCGTTCCTCAATTCCCTGGCGCTGATGGGCCATGGCCGAATGCTTTGCCCGAACGATACGCCAGGGCGGCCACCTCAGACTTGCGCGTGCACGTGGCCGCAGAGCCCAACGAGCTGCCGCCGATTGTGCTGCGGCGATAGTCGATCGCACCATAACTAATTTTTCACAAATGAGACCCTTCAATAGGAGATTTGAAATGAGTCGGTCCAGACTGGGCGGCAAGCGCCGCAAGGCGGGATTCACTTTGGTCGAGTTGTTGGTAGTCATCGCGATCATCGGCATTTTGATCGCGTTGTTGTTGCCGGCGGTGCAAGCCGCACGCGAAGCCGCGCGGCGAACCCAGTGCACCAACAACCTCAAGCAATTGGGCATAGCCGTGCAAGCATTCCATGACGCGAATCGCTATTTGCCGGTGAGCAATCGCCCGCTGGGGCTCACGTCGGCGCCACGGGTCGGCTGGGCCATCAACGTGCTGCCCTACCTGGAGCAGCAGGCGCTGTGGGCGCAATACGACCAATCTCAGACCTGGAGCAGCACCGTCTTAGGCAAGGGACAGATCGCGCCCAACCAAATCCTGTGCGGTACGGTCTTGCCGGTCTTCTGGTGCCCGTCGGCCCTTCCGCCCGTACGCCGGCTCGACTCAGAACCGCAGAACGCCCCGGCCTGGCTCGGGTTTTCCGCCACCACCGACTACTCGCCTACCATCTCGGTCGACCAACGACTGGTCACGCTCGGTCTGGTCGACAGCTATCCCGCCCCCGCGCCCGGCAGCACTTGGTTTGGGGCGCCGGGTATGCTGGCGCAAAACTCGAAAGCCAGAATCGACGATGTCACGGACGGCCTTTCGAGCACCATTCTGTTGGCCGAGTCGGCCGGGCGGCCCTATGTCTACCGCGGGGGCAAGCGGTACGGAGAACTGCCCGCCAACCACGTCAACGGCGGTGGTTGGGTGCGTCCGGCGAGCGATTTCAGCGTCGATGGTTCATCGTACGATGGCATGCTGCTGCCCGGGCCGTGCCCACTCAACTGCACGAACGGAGAGGATACGCTCAATCTGCCCGAGCCGTATCTGTATTACGTCACTCAAGGAACGGGCGAGGCGTATGCCTTTCACGCCGGCGGTGCGAACTTTGTATTCGGCGATGGCGCGGTTCACTTTATCAACGAAGAGATCACGATGCGTGATTTCGCCCGCCTGGTGACGCGCGACCAACACGAAATCGTGCAGCCGCCGCAGTGAGCGGGCCGCTGGCGATCAGCGGTAGTCCGATGGCAAGCCCGAAGGCGCGGTCAAGGCATCGGTTATCGCCTGACCGACGAATAGCGATTCTCCAAGTGATGCGCCGCCGTGGCGATTTGGATTCGCCCATACGCGGCCGAGACATTGCAGGGGCCGCTCGGGGAAAAATTATGTCCATAAAGAAAACCTTTTAACCGCCCTGTCTTTCCTAATTCCTAACACAGTTTTGATCAGCACAATCCGATTAGACCATACATCCATCCTGGGTTATCGGTTGTCTGTGCGGCGAGATTGGAAAGATGCGGCGGCTCGGTAAGTCACCCATTGCTCTCTTGCTATTGGTGCTCGATTCAATGGTGTCGGGACGCTGCAGTGCGCAGCAACCCGTGCCGTCGGCGAAGCGGCCGGCAGCGGCGTGGCAACCAAGACAAGTTGCCCACGTTGCCGCGCCAGCATATCACGATGGGCAATACGCAATACCGCCGCCGGCAGACGAGTCCGCTCTGATTCGGGTGCCGGTGCGGCTTGACCGGCCGCCGCAGCCCAGCCAAAAATCCGCGCTGGAATTGCCACCACCGCCGGGCGGCGAGACCGTAACCCTGCCGCTGCCGCCGCTGCAGCGCGGCGATCTGCGGTTTCCGATCAATCTGGCGACCGCCTTGCGATTGGCCGATGCCAGGCCGCTGATCGTTGCCGCGGCGCAGGCCAGCGCCTGGTCTGCTGAGGGACAACTGCAAAAGGCCAAGGTGCTTTGGGTTCCGTCGTTTATGGCCGCGGTTACGTACACGCGGCACGATGGCCCCGTCGATTTCAACTCGGGCATCAATGTGCCGCAGGGAATTGGCACCTTCGGTCAGCCGGTGCTGGGAGGATTCGGCAAGCCGATCAATCAGAACGTCAATTGGTTCATCGCCGGAGTCAGCCTTTACCAGGTGGTGGCCACGACCGACGCCATTTTCCAACCACTGGCCGTACGACAAGAACTAAACGCCAGGCGCTGGGATGTTCAGACTGCGAAGAACGACGTGGTTCTGGAAGTGGCCAGGAGCTACTTCAACGTGCATCGGTTTCGCGGCCAGTACGCCGGCGCGCTCTATACCGTTGAAGAAGGCCGCAAGTTGATTGCGACGATCGACGCGCTGCGCGGCGACCTGATACCCGCGGTCGAAGTCGACCGTGCCCGGAATCTATTGGCGTTTCTCGAACAGCAAGCCGTCTCGGCCCGCGAGAATTGGCGTGTGGCCAGCGCCGATCTAACGCAAGTGTTGCGGCTCGATCCCCGCGCGGTCTGCGAGCCGCTCGAGCACGACCATCTGCAAATCACGCTAATCGACCCCGCTCGCACCCTCGACAATCTGATTCCCATCGGTTTACTGAATCGTCCTGAATTGGCCTCGCACCAAGCCCAAATCAAGGCGGCGATGACCCGCATTCGCCAGGAAAAAATGCGCCCGTTGCTGCCCTCGGTGCTCATTACCGGGTGGCAGACCCCGGGTGGCATGGTGCCACAGGCGTCGATCTTCGGCACGGGCAGGGGCGGCAAAATGAACCTGTGGAGCTTCCGCGATGATGTGAGCGCCCAGATTGTCTGGCAGCTCGACAGTTTTGGTCTCGGCAACGCTGCATTAATCAAGAAGCGGCGCGGCGAACAATCGCAAGCCATTGCCAAATTGATGCAGATGCAAGACATGGTGGCGATGGAGGTCAATCAGGCCCAGGCCGAGGTGCAGTCGGCCGCGGCCCGCGTGGTCCAGGCCGAGCGCTCGTTGCGGACGGGGCTGGTCACCTACCAAAAGAATCTCGAAGGCCTGGGACAAATCAAACGTTTTGACAACATGCTCGAATTGGTCTATCGACCGCAGGAAGTGGTGTATGCTCTGAAGCTGCTGCACCTGGCGTTTAACGAGTATTTCAACACCGTGGCCGATTACAACACGTCGCAGTTCATGCTGTTCCACGCGCTGGGCTATCCCGCCCGCGAAATCACGTATTTCCGGCCTCCGGGTGCGATTGTGCCCGTCAACACCCGGCGGCCAGGATATCTGCCGGCGGTGGGTGTGGGACCACCGGCGCCGCCGCGCTGATACGGAGCAAAGTCATGCAAAAGACGATTCAGTGCCCAGCAGCCACCCAGAGCCGTTTGACTCTGCTGATGGTCGCCTTCGTGTCATGCCTCGCCAAGTTACCCGCGCAGGCGCAGTCGGCTGGACCTGCGCGGGGCGCACCCGTCCGGCCGCCTTCCGCGGCGTCGCAACCGTTACCCGCACCGGCGCTTTCGCCCGGCCCACAGCCGCGCGGCGCCAGCGAGGACATTCCGACGCCGATGCGATTGGGTTTGCCGCCGCAACCGAGCAAAAAGTCGCCGCTCGAAGTTCCGCCGCCCGCCGGCGGAGAGGTGGTCGACTTGGAGCTGCCCAAGCCGGAGCCGGGCGACCTGCGCTTTCCGATCAATCTGGCCACCGCCATGCGGCTGTCGGATGCGCGCCCACTGATTATTGCCGCCGCTCAAGCGAGCGCCTGGGTAGCCGAGGCCCGGTTGCAAAAGGCCAAGACCTTGTGGGTGCCCGACCTCAACGTTGGATTCGATTACACCCGTCACGACGGCTTTGGTCCCGATACGCTCAACGGTCAGAATATTCCCCAGGGGCAAAACGCCAACGGTCAGTACGATCCAGGGTCCTTCGGAAGGACGCTCAACCAGAACATCAATTTCTTCTATGGCGGTGGCGCCTTCTTCTTGATGCAGTATGCCACCGACATGATTTTTCAGCCGCTGGCGGCGCGGCAGAACCTGAACGCCGCCCGCTGGAAGATCCAGGGCGCCAAGAACGACGCGCTGTTGATGACCACCGACACTTACTTCGACGTTCACAAGTGGCGGGGAAACTATGCCGGCGCCATCGATGTGGTGGTGAAAGGCCGCAAGTTGGTGGCGAAGATCGACGCGCTCAAGGGCGACCTCGTGCCAGCCGTCGAAGTCGATCGTGCGCGCAATTTCCTCGCCGATCTCGAGCAGCAAGCCGTCATGGCTCGGCAGAACTGGCGAAAATCGAGCGCCAATCTGACCGAGATCCTCCGCCTCGATCCGCGGGCCGTGGTTGAGCCGCTGGAACGCGATCATTTGCAGATTACCCTGATCGATCCCGGCCGGCCGCTCGATGAGCTGATGCCAATCGCCCTTACCAACCGCCCCGAGTTGGCCGCGCACCAAGCATTGGTTCAGGCCGCGCTGGTGAACATCCGGCGCGAAAAGTTGCGCCCCATCATTCCCATCCCGATGATCAACGGCTTCCAGACCCCCTACGAGCAGCTTCAGTTTGGGGCCAATGGCATTGGCAGCGGCAACAAGCTGAATCTCTGGTATTGGCGGAACGACATTTCGCCCGGCCTGATGTGGCAGCTCGATTCATTGGGAATGGGCAATGCGGGCATGGTCAAATGGATGCGGGGCGACGCTTCGGGAGCCATGGTGCAATTGTTTCGGATGCAAGACATGGTGGCAGCCGACGTCACGCGGTCGCAGGCGCGGCTGCAATCGGCGGCGGCCCGCGTCGTTCAAGCCGAACGCGAGCTACGCGGCGCGCTGGTCAATTACAACGGCGCCTTTGAGGGGCTGGGGCAGATCAAGCGCTTCGGCAATCTCATTCGGCTGGTGTTCCGCCCGCAGGAAGTGGTTTTTTCGCTGAAGCTGTTAAAGCTGGCCTACGACGACTACTGGTCGACGGTCGCCGAATACAACCAGGCGCAGTTCCACCTGTATCACGCGCTCGGCTACCCGGCCCGAGAGCTGGCCTATTTCCGCCGCACCGGGCCGATTCTGGCCATTAACACGGTGCGGCCGAGCTATCTGCCGCCCGTGGGCTCGGGGCCGCCGCCGCCAACACGTTAACCGCAAACAACACGAACCCGAAGCGCAAGCGAGGATGCGTTTTTCAGACCCCATCCGCCTTGTGCGGATCGGTGAATAAGATGGTTTGCTAGCAACCGCAAAAAGCTCGTGAAAGACCCCATCCAGCTTGTCTGGATAACGAACGCTTCGGGTTAGTGTGATCGACACAATTCGATGACACCCAGGGGCCAACGCCCGACGCCATGGAAGGAACCACGCCGATGGAACGACGCATCGCCCTACTGGCTGCCATTGCCTGCTTGTCGCTGGCGTGCCTCGATCCAACGAGGTGCGGCGCCGCAAAACCGTCGCCATCGCAGCTCCATCGTGTCGATGCCGCGCGCAAACAAGTCGCGCCGGCAAGCCAGCCATCCACCGACGCGGCCGACGTCCCTCCGCTAGTCACGTTTCCAGCGCGCGGCGACAAACCGCCGGCCCGTCCGAGCCAAAAATCGCCGCTCGAGCGGCCGCCCACGCCCGGCGGCGAGGTGCTCAACATGCGCCCGCCGCCGCCCGAACCAGGCGACCTGCGCTTTCCCATCAACCTGGCCACGGCTCTGCGACTGGCCGACGCGCGGCCCATCATCGTATCGACCACCGCCGCCAACGTCTGGGTCGCCGAGGCGAATTTGCAGAAATCGAAAGTGCTCTGGGTGCCCACGCTCAACTTCGGCGCCGACTACGTCCGCCACGATGGCTATGGTCCGGATATCAATCGGGGCGTGAACTTCCCGGCGGGAACCAATGCTTTCGGGCAGCCCTCGCCGGGCAGTCTCGGCCGGCAGGTCAACCAGAACATCAATTGGTTTTATGGCGGCGCCGGCTTCACCTGGATGCCTTCGGGTCCCAACTATTTCTTCCAGCCGAACCCTGGCCCGCCGCTGTTGCCGTCGCCGCAGTTCCAGTATGCGACCGACATGATCTTTCAGCCGTTGCACGACCGGCAGATGCTCAACTCGGCGCGGTGGGACGTTCAGACCGCCAAAAACGACGCCTTGTTCATGACGGCCCGGGCGTACTTTAACGTCCATCGTTATCGTGGGCAGTATGCGGTGACGATCGACGCCGTACAGCGAGGCCGCCGGTTGGTGGCCACCATCGCCGCGCTCAGTCCCGACTTAGTTTCGCGGGCCGAGATCGACCGGGCGCGCAACCTGTTGGCCGACTTGGAGCAGCAGGCGGTGACCGCGCGCCAAAACTGGCGCATCGCCAGCGCCGAGCTGACCCGCGTGCTGCGGCTCGACCCCCGCGCCGTGGTCGAACCGCTGGAGCACGACCACCTGCAGATCACCTTGATCGCCCCCGAGCGTTCGCTCGACGAATTGATGCCGATCGCCTTGAAAAACCGCCCCGAGTTGGCCTCGCACCAGGCGCTGGTGCAGGCAATGCTCGTCTCCATCCGCCAAGAAAAGCTGCGACCGCTGCTACCCTCGCTGTTCATGAACGGATTTCAATCGCCTTACGAGTTGATGCAGGTCGGTGCCCTCGGAGAAGGCAAGGACCGCAAAATGAACCAGTGGAGCCCGCGCGACGACATTACGCCACAGCTCATCTTCATCGCCAATGGCATGGGCTTCAGGAACCTGGCGCAAATCAAGGAGGCACGGGGCATGTCGTCGCAAGCGCTGGTCGAGCTGTTCCACCAGCAGGACTCGATCGCCGGGGGTGTGACGCGCACTCAGGCCGATCTGCAGTCGGCGGCGGCCCGGGTGGTACAGGCCGAACGCGAGGTCAAGTCGGCCCTGATCAATTTCAACGGCAATCTCGACGGACTCGGCCAAATCAGGCGATTTGGAAATGTCCAAGAGTTGATCTTCCGGCCGCAAGAGGTGGTTTTCGCGCTCCAACTGTTGATGACGGCCTACGATCATTACATCGCCACCGTGGCTGAATACAACACCGCTCAATTTGCGATGTTTCATGAGTTGGGTTATCCGGCCCGCGAGATTTCGTTCTTGCGGCGACCAGGCGCCGTGGTGCCGGTCAACACGTCGCGGCCTGATTACCTGCCGCCGGTGGGCACGGGAGCACCCCCGGCAACCCGATAACGACTATGGTTCAACTAGAGTGTTCACGGGAGAGATTTCGATGAAACGGCGATTCCTAATGCTATTCGCCTGGGTGGCCTTCGCCGCGATCGCGTCGCTGCCGGCGGCGGCCCAGGAATACTCCAACGGCGGCGTGTGCGCGACCGGTCGCGGCGATGCGACGCTCACGCCGGTCGAGGCCTATGGGGTTCATCCGCCTGGACTCGACCCCGCCGACACCCGGCGACTGTGTTACCGTTTGCGGCAACCATTTTTCCCGTATTACGCGCCGGTGTCGCCGGTGGCCTCGACGGCCCGCTGGAAGCCCTGGGGTTATTACCCCCTGCTGCCTTACTACACGCCGTATTATCTGGGCTATTGCCCGCATCGGCTCTTCAATCCGCCGCCTCAGCCATACGGGGCCGATGGCTGGGGCAAAGGGCCGATGCCCGATCATCCCCTGCCAAAGAAACCCGGCACGACCCCACTTGAGTTTGGGCCCTACACGTCGGTCATCGACGACGATACGACGTTCTGGAACATGGGCGGCAATGGCCTGGTTCCCTATGGCGCGCCCGGCGCTTCGCGCGTTGGTCCTCCCGATTTAATCGACGCCATCCAGGGCAGCCGAGCTGGTGGCGTGGCACACGCCAGCCTACGGCATGCCGAGCCGACCCTCGCGCCCGCGATCAATGCGCCCCACGAAGTGATCGAAGGGCCACCGCGAATCGAGCGGCGTGAACCAAACGCCCAGCCCCAACGGCGGCTAGCGCCAGCGGAGCCGATTCCACCCGGTGAGATTTCGAAGCCAAGTCGGTAATCCGTGCCGGGTCTTTTTTCTGGCACCACCGAGATTTCAGGGGTGAAATACCGCCAGCGTCCGCGCGAATACCGATATCGCCAGCGATTTTCCCGGCGGCCGCGCGGCGGTTGAGGGACCACTCCGCTTCAAATACTGCCAAGCGGTAATCGGCCCACGACCTTTCCTTGGCTTCGCTGGCGAGCGGACGATTACAGGAGTCTTGCTCGTCGCTCCGAGGACGCAAACGCCGTACCCGGCAATGGGCCGACGCAAGCCGGCGGCACCGCGTTTGCTAACCATGCGGTTCGTCAGCGTTCTCGCTGCGCACGCACGCGCGCAAGCCCAACCGCACTCATGGCCGACGCACCCTCGAAACGATCGTCGTCGTTGAACCCCAACGTCGCCGCGATGGACCACCCCATCACCACCATGATGCTCATCGTGGGGCTGGTCGCGCTGGGCCTGCTGGCCTTCGAAAAGATGCAAGTGAACATCTTTCCGTCGATGCATACCCCCAAGATCTACGTGTTCATGGATTACATCGGCATGGGGCCCGATCAGATCGAGGGCTTCATCGTCAACGAGCTGGAGCTGTATTTTCAATATGTCGATGGCGTCTCGGACATCAAATCGCGCAACATTCAGCAGGTCGGGCTGGTAGAGCTGTCGTTCTTCCCCGATACCGACATGGGACAGGCCATGGCCCAAGTCGTGGCGATGTCGGACCGGG
The DNA here is from genome assembly GCA_036379195.1 of Pirellulales bacterium. GTDB lineage: Bacteria > Planctomycetota > Planctomycetia > Pirellulales > JAICIG01 > JAICLL01. Next base: position 8,659 of record DASVHB010000522.1, on the reverse strand, counting down.
CGTTGGCGTGGATGCCCCCCGGAACCCTGCCGCCCATGATCATGCGCATGGATCAGGGGAGCGTTCCCCTCGGTTATCTTGTTTTTCGCAGCGAGGGCAACAAGACCACGATCGGCGCCATGGGCGACCTGGCCAACAACATCATCCGGCCGCTGGTGCAAAAGAAGGTGCCCGGCACCGTCGCCATCTCGCCGTTCGGGCCGAACATGCGCTCCATCGTCATCAACGTCAATCCGCAGAAACTGCTCGAATACAACCTGAATCCCCAGGACGTGGTCGACGCGGTGGCGACGGGAAACGTGGTCGTTCCTTATGGAAACATCTACGTCAAAGACAAGATGCCGATCGTTCAAAACAATGCCACGGTGATCGACATTGACCGTCTGGGCAATATCCCCCTCCGGCTCGGCTTGAACGTCTACCTCCGCGACGTGGCCACCATTCAGGACGCCATCGACATCACCTACGGCTATGCGCTGGTCGACGGCCAGAAGGCCATCCATCTGCCGATCATCAAGAAGCCCGAAGGTTCGGCCTTGCAAGTGGTGGACGACGTAAGAACGTCGCTAGACGATTTCAACAACGCCGTCCCGGAAGACGTGCGGATCACGTTCGAGTTCGACGAGACGCCCACGGTGCTTCAGGCCGTGGAGAGTGTGGCGATGGAGGGAGCGATCGGCGCGGGGCTGACCGGGCTGATGATTCTGCTGTTCCTCCACGACCTTCGCGCGGTGATCGTGGTGGTCACCAACATCCCGCTGGCGCTGATTGGTTCGTTGGTCGGATTGTGGCTCACCGGCAACACCATCAACATCATGTCGCTGGGAGGCATGGCCTTGGCCATCGGCATTCTGGTCGACGAAGCCACCGTCGAGATCGAGAACGCCCACAAACAGATGGAAACTACCAGCAATGTCGCCACGGCGGTCGCTCACGGCAACCGCATCACCGCGGTACCGAGATTGTTGGCCTTGCTCTGCATCGGCTCGGTATTCATTCCGGCGTTCATCATGCAAGACCCTCTGCGCTCGCTCTTCATGCCGCTGACGCTGGGGGTGGCGTTCGCGCAGATCTCTTCGTACTTCCTTTCCAGCACCTACGTGCCCATCATGCTCGTCTACCTGCTCAAGCACCGAGGGCACAAGACGGGCAACGGCGAAAAGAAGACGGGGCTGTTCGAACGCGTCCTGGCCGTTTATCAAAAATTCGTGCGCCGCGTCGTCGACCACCGCAAGATGGTGGTGCTGGGATATCTGACCGTCTGCTGCCTGATCGTGGCGATCTTGGGCTTACAGTTGGGGACCGCCTTGTTTCCGGAAGTCGACGCGGGAGTCTTCGTGCTCCGTTTCCGGCCGCCGGTGGGTTCGAGCTATGAGCTGACCCGAGAGATGGCTGTGAAGTGCCTGCAGGAGATCGAAGAGGAAGCGGGGGCCGACAATCTGGTGATCTCGTTGGGCTTCGCGGGCCAGGTCGCGCCCAACTTCGGCATCGACAACATGGTGCTGTTCATGCGCGGGCCCGATGACGGTTGGCTGCGCGTCAAGCTCAAGGAAGACAGCGGCATCAAAATCGGCGAATTTCGCGAGCGGCTGCGCAAGCTCCTGCCCGAACGAGTGGTGCCGTGGATGGCCAAGCGCCTGGAGACCGGCGGCCTGCCCACCGACGAGGCGCAAGCGGAAGCGGAGAAATGCGAATTCGGTTTCGAGCCGGGCGACATCGTGAGCGAAGTCATGAGTTTCGGCTCCTCGAAACCGATCGCCATTCGCGTCGTCGGCACGCATTACGACAAGATCCGTGAGTTTGCCGAGAGAATCGAAAAAGAGTTCCACAAGATTCCGTTCCTTCGCGATGTCGGTTACGAGCAGACGCTCGATTACCCTACCGTCGAGATCGACATCGACCGCGAGCTGGCTGGCCTGATCGGCATCACGCCCAAACACATCCAGCGCTCGCTGGTCATGGCGACCTCCTCGACCCGCTTCACAAATCTGAACTACTGGATCGACGTCGAGACCGGCTTCGACTACCTGGTGCAAATCCAAGTGCCGCCGCTGCACATGGTCGAGGCGTCCGACGTCGAGGAGTTGCCGTTGGAGTCGATCGACGTCAACACGCCGCTGACGATCCGCGACGTGATCAAAGACGGCCTGGTGAAGGAGAGCGTGCGACCCGGTGAATACGACCGCGACATGGCCGAGCGCTACCTGACGGTGATCGCCAACGTCGAGGGCGAGGACATTGGCCGGGCCATCGCGCAAGTCCGCCAGGCGGTGAAAAATGCCGGAGAGCCGCCCCGCGGCGTGCGCATCGAAGAGATGGGCCAGATGCCGCGGCTGACCGAGATGTTCCAGATGCTAGCGCTGGGGCTCGGCGTCGCCATCTTTGTGATCGTCGTCATGCTGACGGCGTATTTCCAGTCGCCGCGCTTGGCGATCGCCTCGATCGGAGCCGTGCCCGGCGTGCTGGCCGGTATCGTGCTCATCCTTTCTATCACGGGCACCACGCTGAACATCGAGTCGTTCATGGGCTCGGTCATGTGCCTGGGCGTTTCCGTGTCGAACTCGGTGATGATGGTGGCCTTCATGGACGAACATTGGAAAGCGGGCATGCCCTCGGCGAGAGCGGCCATTCAGGGCGCCAGCGAACGCATGCGGCCGATCTTGATGACGGCCTGCGCCATGTCGATCGGCATGGTGCCGATGTCGTTGGGACTGGAGCGAGGAAGCGAGATGGAGGTCCCACTCGGCCGGGCCGTGCTGGGCGGACTGGTGATGTCGACATTCGCCACGTTGCTGATCCTGCCCGCGATCTTTTCGTGGGTCATCGGCTCGAAGAAGCCGCGTTCGCCTTCGCTCTACCCGGAGAATCCCGAAAGTAAGCACTACGATCCCGACTTTTGGCATGCGGCGGATGGTGAAAACGGTCAGCCATCTAATGGGGAGGCGAACGCACACAGTAACGAAACAATGCCCGCGGAGTCTTAGCAGCGGACGGCATGGTGGCGGCTTCGCCAGAGTTTTACTTCAACATCGTTATTTATGAAGCTCGTGGCATTCGGACGCGCGTACAGTAGCCTTCACGCTCTGCGTGATGCCGGCCCGGCGGCATACCGGCGGTTTGCTTTTCGGTGGGGGTGGCCGCCCTGGCGGGGCCCCCTCACGCGGAGCGTGCGCCCTACTGTACGCCGCACGGACAACCTCCGAAGATCATCTTGCCGCCTACCAGGGGCGCTGAGCCGTACCAAAGCCCTGGCCCGCTGCCTCCTGATGCTGCTCGCCGCATCGGGATGCGCGAAAGAAGAAGAAAAAACCGCCGAAAGCGTCTCTCAGCCCCCGCGTCTGCACGTCCTCCGGCCCGAGCCGCGGAAAATGACCCACATCGTCGGGCAACCGAGTTTTGTCGAAAGTTACGAGCGCACGTCGATCTATCCGAAAACCACCGCGTTCATTGAGAAATGGAACGTCGATATCGGCGACCGGGTGCAGAAGGGCGATGTGCTCGCGGACCGGTTCGTGCCCGAATTGCGCGAGCGATGGCAGACCAAAAAGAACGAGGTGGTTTACGATCAAGAGCGCGTCGAGTATGCGCGCGAGCTGGTCGAAGTCGCCAAGGCCGAAGTGGAAGCGGCCGAGGCGAGCCTCAAAGAATCGCAAGAGATGCTCAACGCCTACAAGGCCGAAGTAAACCGTTGGGATTCCGAGGTCATCCGGCTCAAAGAAGAGGTCAAGCGAAAGGTCGTCGCGCCGCAGATTCTGCTCGAATCGCAAGAACAGCACAAGTCGGACATCGCCAAATGGCAGGCGCAGCAGGCGACCGTCTCGAACCGCTCCGCAAACGTGAAGGCCAAGCGGGCCGCGCTGCGCGCCGCGATCGTCGAGGTCGCCGTCGCCGATGCCCGGGTCGACGTGGCCGCGAGCGAGGCCAAGCGTCTGGAGGCATGGGTTGGCTATCTCAAGCTGTTCGCCCCCTACGACGGCATCGTGGTGGCCCGCAATGCCAACACGTGGGACTTCGTCCTGCCCGAAAGCGGCGATCCCACGGCCGCGGTCCGCGCGCCTTACCTGTCGCCCAGCGATAAAGCCGCTCCGATCTATGTCATCGACCGCACGGACATCGTTCGCATCTACGTCGACGTTCCGGAGCGCGACGCCAATTATATCACGGTCGGGACGCCGGCGCAGGTCAAGATTTGGGCCTACCGCGACGAGTGGCTGCCGGCCTACGTGAACCGCCTCGCCTGGGCGCTGCAGACCCGCAGTCGCACGATGCGCGTCGAGATCGACCTGGAGAACCACGATAGCAAGATGTTGCCGGGCATGTACGCCTACAGCAAGGTGATCGTCGAGCATCCCGACATTCGGGCGGTGCCGAGGTCCGCCATCATTTATGCCGGCGGGAAGTCGTTTGTCTGGCTGTACGAGGATGGCAAGGCCCGGCGGACGCAGGTCCAGGTGGGCATGCGCTCCGGCAAGTGGGTCGAGATCATCAATCGCGCCACCGACGAGAAATACCACGGTCGCGAAGAGTGGACGCCCATCACCGGTTCGGAACAAGTGCTCATCGGCCACCGATTGAACAGCCTTACGGAAGGCGCCGAGGTGGAAATTGACGATACGCCGGCGCCGATCGAGGAAGAAGGCCTGCAAGAGATGAACAACGAGATGTAGGTTCGAACAATGCCCGCGGACAACGAACGGCAAGATGAGTTGGTCTCCCAGGCGATGGCGATTGCGACGGAAGACGAGCGCGCCGGTTCGATCGGACCGTACGCGGTCGTCGGGCGGATCGGCGAAGGCGCGGCGAGTATCGTGTTCCAAGGCGAAACGCAAGCGCCCGAGCCTCAAACAGTGGCGCTGAAGATTGTCAAAGAAGGCCGAGATTGGGCGCGAATCGTCGAGCGTTTCGGGGCCCAACGGCGGGCGCTGTCGCGGATCGAACATCCGAATATCGCCAGGTTTCTCGGCGACGGCACGCGGCCCTCGGGGCAACCTTATTTCGTTTCCGAATGGGTCCAGGGACTGCCTCTCACGCGACATTGCGATGAACATCGACTGTCGTTGCGGCGCCGGCTCGAAATGTTCCTCTCTGTCTGTCGGGCCGTCGAACACGCTCATCAAAAGGGAGTCGTTCACGGCCATCTCACGCCGTCGAACGTGCTGGTGGCCGGCCAAAACGACAAGCCGGCGCCTAAGATTCTAGACCTCGGCTTCGCCGCTGCGACGCGAGACGGGCCGATCGAAAGGAATCTTTCGCCCGATGCAGCTCTTGACGCCAAGCCGCAGTACCTCAGCCCGGAACAGGCCGACGCCGATGCCCCCGACATCGACACGCGCAGCGACATCTATTCCTTAGGCGTGCTTTTGTACGAACTGCTGACGAGCACGACGCCCTTGACGCCGGAAGAGGTCCAAGACGTTTCGACCGCGGAAACTCTGCGGCTGATCCGTGAGAAAGACGCCCCTTCGCCCAGCGCTCGCCTGAATCAGTCGCCAGACCGCCTCGCGCTGGTGTCGCAGCGGCTGCAGATGAAACCGAGAAAGCTGATCGAGGCGGTGCGCGGCGAGCTGGACTGCGTGGTCGAAAAAGCGTTGCGAAAGGCCCCCGCCGACCGCTATCAGACCGTCCGAGAACTGGCGACCAACATCGAGCGTTATCTGGCCGGCAAACCGTTGGAATCGTGTCCGCCCACTCGACGGCAGTTGTGGAAATGGGCGAAGACGGCGCCGAGGCCGTATTCGACGGCGGCGGCCGCGATCGTGCTGCTCTTGGCGGCGCTGGTGGGCGCTAGCGTAGGGGCCTGGGAATGGTATCAGTCGGCACTAGCGCAAACGAAGGCCGAGCAAGCCGACGAAAAGCGAAAGCAGGCCGAGGAGAAAGAACAGAAGCTGCGGAGCAAGACGAAAAAAATGGAAGAGGTGGCCGAAATCCGCAAAAAGGAGCGCGATCGGGCGCGCGATGAGGCCCGCGCGGCCGAGAAAGCCAAGCACGAGGCCAAGATCATCCTGAGATTCTTACGCGAACGGCTCATGTCGGCTGGACGACCAGGCGAGGTGTCGCTGACCAGCGCCTTTTGGGCCGGAACCCGCGGCGAACTGGACGCGGTGGCGCGCCAGAATATGACGCTCCGCGAAGCCGTCGACGAGGCCGAAGCCACGGTCGCGGGGACGTTCGCCGACCAGCCCCTCGCCGAAGCGACCGTTCGCGAAATGCTCGGTCTGGCCTACGTGAATTTGGGAGACGCGGCGAGGGCGGTCGACGAGTACCAGCGGGCGTTCGAGTTGCGCGAGGCCATCCAAGGCGTCGACGACCCCGAGACGGCCGACTGCCGCAACCAATTGGCCACCGCCTATCGGCTGGCGAACCGCACCGTCGAGGCCGCGCGGTTGTTTCAGGCCACCCCCCCATCGGTCGCGAACGCAGCCGCCCTGGCCGCCCACGCCACCACGCTGCTGTCGGAAGGCAGGCCCGCCGAGGCCGAACTAAAATTTCGCCAAAGCCTGGCCATCCGCGAGAAGATCGAGCCCGACGATTGGACGACCTTCGAGACCGAATCGCTGCTCGGGGCGTCGCTGCTCAAACAGCAGAAGTATGCCGACGCCGAGCCGCGGTTGCTGTCGGGCTACCGAGGTATGAAACAGCACCACGACCAGATACCATCGGACGACAAACGCCGGCTGATCGCGGCGCTGCAACGGTTGACAGACCTTTACGATGCGTGGGGCAAATCGGACAAGGCGGCCCAATGGCGCTCCGAACTTTGGGCCGCCAGAGCGCCGGGCAGCCGCCCGCGCACAAATCCGGCGATGACCGCCCCGCGGGCCGATCACCTCGACGAGTGATTTCGCGGTCGCGAAGAGGGCGTTCAGCGACGCCTTTTTCGATGGGCGCCCATATACCGGAGCCGTCACGGTGTGGCCAGCAACTTTGGCATTGCCTTGTGAAACTCCGCCAGACCTGTCTCGGTCACTTGGGTGTGATGCACGTTCAGCACTTGTAAATCTTCGAATCCCTTCAACTCCTTCAGTCCGACGTCGGTAACGCGAGTGTGGTTGAGATCGAGCGACCGCAAGCTCTTAAGGTCTTTCAACGCTTTGATGCCAGTGTCCGTGATCTGCGTGAAGCTCAGATCGAGCGTTTGCAGGTTTTCGAGTTTCGCCAATTCGGTCGCGCCCGCGTCGGTAATACGGGTGGTGCCCAGATCGAGCGACCGCAGCTTCGGAATATTGTTGAGGTGCTTGAGCCCGGCGTCGGTAATCTGAGTGTCCCAAAGCGTCAAGGTCCGCAAATTCTTGAGCCGCACGAGCTCCCTCAACCCGTCATCCGTGATTTGCGTCTGGCTGAGCACGAGCGTCTGTAATCGCTTCAGCGGCCGCAGCTCGATGAGGCCCGCGTCGGTCACGCGGGCGGCGCCAAGATTCAGGGTCTTCAGGTCGTCGAATTCACTTAATACGGTGAGGGCGGCGTCGGTAACCTGCGGCCCCATGAGGAAGATCTCGACGACGGGCTTGCCGGGACGGGCGTCGTCTCGCCGGACGTCGCCCCGTAGCTGTCGTATCGCTCTCAGGGCGTGGGCCTCGTCGGCTGAGGCAGGCAGCGCCGGCAGCAGCAGGCCGAACGCGGCGGCTGCCACCGTCGATTTCACGTACGGTTTCATGACCTTTCAACGACAAGCGATCGTGGGTGCGGGCGAATACTTCGCGTCAGACAGCAATGCAAATTCCGCTCCAAACAGATCCCTCGTCGAAATCACCATGTGGCCCAGCCGCCCTCGGCTGGGTGCCGGTCGCCATAGGCAACCGAAACAGCCGAGGGCGGCTGTCAGGCACTGTGCGGCGAAACTTCGGGGTTGCTTCGGTCGCGCCTACCTGGTTGCCGGAGGAGGTTCCGTTCCCACCGGCGGCAAATAGCCGGGCCGCGACGTATTGACCGGCACGACTGCCCCAGGTCGCCGCAAGAACGAAATTTCGCGGGCCGGATATCCCAACTCGTGAAACATCGCGAACTGGGCGGTGTTGTAATCGGCCACGGTGTCGATGTAGTGTCCGTAGGCCGTCATCAACAATTGCAGGGCGAAGACCACCTCCTGCGGACGAAAGATCTGGACCAACACGTCGCCAAAGCGTTGCGTTTGCTCGAGTCCTTCAACGTTGCCGTTGTAGTTAATCAGCGCCGCCTTGACCTCGCGCTCGGCCTGGGCCACCCGGGCCGCCGCTGACTGCAAATCGGCCTGAACCTGCGTTACGCCCGCCGCGACGGTATCCTGTATCTCGAACAGCTCGACCAGCGCCCGCGACGACAGGCCGCGCGCTTCCTTAATCTCCGCCAGGTTTCGAAAGCCCAAGCCGTCGAGCTTGAGCATGGCCTGCGGAGTGATGTCGTCGCGAGCGCTCCACTGGTTGATTTTGCCGCCTTTGCCTTCGCCCAGGGCGCCCCCCTGGATCAGCTCGAATGGCGACTGGAAGCCGTTGAAAAACACCGAGGGGAGCGCCGGGCGCAGCTTCTCGCGTCGAATGGCCACCAGCGTGGCCTGAACCACCGCCTGGTGCGACGCCAATTCGGGGCGATTGGTCAGCGCAATGGGCATCAGTTCGTCCAACGAACGCCCTGGGGCGATCAGGGTGATTTGCAGGTGATCGTGCTCCAGCGGTTCGACCACGGC
>DASVHB010000521.1:0-3419 GCA_036379195.1 Pirellulales bacterium | reverse complement strand
GTGATCGCGATACCAGAGCCCGCGAACGCGGCTCAAATTGGGCCGCGACGATCGCAACGCCTGAGCCAACTCGGTGATTGTCCACAGACCTTCGCCATAGGCCACATAGTCGGCGGCTTCTTCGCGTAGCGTGCGTTCGGGTAGGGCCGATACATGCCCGCCGGCCAGCATGACCGCCTGTTCGGGCGAGTGATCTTTGATTGCCCGGCAAACGCGTCCGGCCGCCGGCATGATCTGCGTCGATGCCGACGGTTGATGCCCGTAAACAACGACCACCGCGAGCCGGGCATTGAGTTCGGCGACTTCTTCGGCCACTTGCCGCGGCGAAAGCTCCAGGGCCTCGGCGTCGATCAGTTCGACCGATAGCCCTTGGCGCCGGGCGAACTCGGCCATCAGCCCCGCCCACACCGGATTCTCGATGGCAGTGAGCGCGCTTCCCAACGATTGGTAAACCTGACTGCGGCTGGCCGGATTAACGAGAACAAGGTCGAGCATGGAAGCGAATGTGGAGTGCGGAATGTGGAGTGCGGATGCGGAATCTGAAATCACGTATAGGGTGGGCCGAGCGCAGCGAGTCGCACCATTTGCCAATGATTGGCATCAGCCCCCGTGTGTCCGAACGACGGTGCTGTCACACCAACCCGAAGCGCAAGCGAGGCAAATTCGTTGGGCGTCCTCGCTTGCGCTTCGGGTTAGTGTGAGCTGATGAATAATCCGGGCTCGCCACCAGTCACTAGCCACAAGTCACTCAAAGCGCGTTCAACATCTGGCACAGGGCCACGATCTGCTCGCGCGGCAGACCGGGATAGTTGCCGATATAAAACCCGTAAAAGTGCAAGTGCTCAACGAGCGGATAGTTGGCCCACTCGTCGCGGCCCAGCCAGCGGCGCAGGTAGGGCTGGCGAAGCTGGTTGCCGCCGCCCGAAAGTCCGCGGCGGAACTCGACGCGCGCCGCCCGCAACGCCGACATCACGCGCTGGCAAAGCGGCTCATCGGGCTGGCGAAGCACCAAGGTCATCGCATAGCTCGAACTGCCCTCGACGGCGAAATCGGTCTGATATTTTTCCGGATCCAGGTTGGCCAAAAAGCAGCCCAGGTTTTCCGCCCGCTCGAGGTTGCCTTCGTCGAGCCGCTTGAGCTGGCTGCGGCCAATCGCGGCATTCAACTCCGTGCTGCGCACGTTAAAGGCCGGCAGGGCGAAAATGAATTCGGGGTTCAGGTCGGGATAGCTCTCGCGGTACGACTGCTTCAAATCGTCGTCGCTGCTTTCGCGCACCATGCCGTGCGACCGCAGCATCCGCAGCAGTTGGTAAAGACGATCGTCGTTGGTCGAGATCATCCCGCCTTCGATGGTTGTCAGGTGGTGGGCATAGTAAAAGGAAAAATTCGACATCAAGCCGAGCGTGCCCACGCGGAAGCCGTGGAACGCGGCCCCGTGCGACTCGCAGCAATCTTCCAACAGCGGAATCTGCCGCCGGGCAAGCTCGTCGAGTAGCCGGGCGGTCAGCGCGTTGTAGCCGAGCACATGGGTGATAAACACCGCGCGGGTCTTGGGCGAGAGCTTGCGAATGACCTCATCGTTGTCCATGCCCAGCGTGCGCGGATCGACATCGACAAACACCGGCTCGAAACCGTTCTGAATCACGGCGGCGATATCGGAGACCCAGGTGAGTGTAGGGACGATCACTTCGCCCGGCCCGGCGATCTCACGCAAGGCGGCCAGCGTGAGCAGGTTAGCCGAGGAGCCGGAGTTGACAAACACGCTGTGCCGCACGCCGAGCCACTGCGACCATTCGCGCTCGAAGGCCCGCACCTGGCCGGCCTGCGTGAGCACGGGATCGTCTTGTTGCAACAGCGCGACGGCGGCCGCAAGGTCCTCCGGCGCGAAGTTGTTGCGCATCAGCGGCCAAGGCGCGAGTGCGGCAGGCGATGTGCAGACGGCGTCCATGCGGTGTTCAAGTTTGGCGGATGGCCTTCCCAGGCCGTCACATTGTCGTCTTTCGCTCCGCGAAAGAAACGCCGTTCATGCCAACGAAGGGCGACTTACTCCGGATCATTGCTGCCTAATTTGGGCTTAGCGGCCCTATCTTAACGCGAAACGGCGATTCAGGGCTATCCTAAAATTCGGCGAGCCGCTCATGCAGACTTTGGTAGGGCGTAGGAACGGGTTTGCAATGGACCTGTGTAGGGAACGCCCTCCGTGGCAATCCCGTTCGGCACGAATTTTGCGCCATTTAGTTAATCAGTATTTGGCTTAGTCCACCAATATGTTTGGCATAGGTTTTGCGCCACGGGGCCTGGGAACTTAGTCTCCGGTCATTTTGGCAGACGCACGGATGGCTCGAAAAAAACGCCCTGAAATTCAAGAGCGGGATCTCAAAGGCTTCAAGTTGATTGAAGCGGTAGCTCAGTTGCTCGAGCGGTTGCACGACGATGGCTGCGCACGAGACAAAGCCGGCAATCGAACCGCGGACCATTTGCCTCACCAATGCCTCGGTGGTTAGTTTACAGGCATGACGATTCGCAGCCGGAAACCATCGACGTTCTGCCTGGCCCTGGTGGTGGCGTTGGTCGCGGCACTTGCCGGGGCGAGTGAACCGGAGGCTGCGCCGCCCAACGGCCTGGCGGCTGCGGCGAAGCCCTTTTTGCAAGCCTATTGCCTGGCATGCCACGGCCCGGAAAAGCAGGAAGCGATGCTCGACCTGAGCCGCTTCGCCGCGAACCTGACCGACCGCGAGTTCGGCGATGGCGATTATCGCGTCTGGCAGAGTGTGCTCGAGCGTGTCGCAGCGGAAGAAATGCCCCCCGAAGACGCGCCGCGGCAACCCACCGGGCTTGAACGATCGGTCGTGGTTGAACGCATTCGAGCGGCGCTCGACGACGAGGCGCGCCGCCACACCGGCGATCCGGGCGACGTGCCCGCCCGGCGGTTGAGCAACTTCGAGTTCGATTGCACCATCCGCGATCTGACGGGCATCGATCTGCGGCCGACGCGCGAGTTTCCGATCGACCCGGCCAATGAGGCCGGCTTCGACAACTCGGGCGAGTCGCTCACGATGTCGCCGGCCTTGCTGAAAAAGTACCTCGCGGCGGCAAGGTCGGTGGCCGATCATCTGGTGCTGACGCCCGACGGTATTGGCTTCGCCCCACACCCAATGGTCGCCGACACCGACCGCGATAAATACTGCGTGGCGCGGATCGTCGATTTCTATCGCCGGCACTCGGTCGACGTTGCCGACTATTTTTTCGCGGCCTGGCAGTATGAGCATCGCGAGGCCGCAGGACAGCCCGCGGCGACGTTGGACGACTTTGCGGCGCAGGCGCAGTTGAGCAAAAGATATGCGGCCAGCGTCTGGTCGGTGTTGAACGAACCGGCCGAGAGCGGGCCGCTGGCGGAGTTGCAGTCGCTATGGGGAGCC
>DASVHB010000520.1:0-3840 GCA_036379195.1 Pirellulales bacterium | reverse complement strand
GTTGTGGTGCGCGACGGTGGCTTTTTCGATTTCGTTTGTGCTGTGCGGACTGTGGCACGAACTGAACGTGCATTGGCTGGGCTGGGGCGTCATGCAGGCCGTGGGGCTGATCACCGTGAACTGGTATCGAAGCTTGCTGCAAAAAAGTCTCAGCCGCGAGTCGCTCAACCGCTATCGCGCCAGCCGCTCGATTCGGATTGTGGCGATCATCCTGACGCAGAGCTACGCCGCGGCCTCGCACATGGTGGCAAGTTGGACTCCGGAATGACCGGGAGAGCGCCCATGGATCAACTCGTTTCCCAAACCGATCGCATTCCGGCTTGGCGGTTTGTCGTGCGACTGGTATGGGTGGTAATACAGCTCATGTTGGTTTATTTGCTGGGTGAGAGTGGTGCACAGTTTTTTTACCAAGGTTTTTAGGCCCGCGCCGTTCGGCTTTGAGTTATCGCGGCTGCGCGGCGTGACGATCGTGGCGGCCGGTGGGCTGGCGATTTTCGCCCTGATGCACTTTGTGCTGGGCTATGCGCTGGGTCCCGACGCGGCCGTGTTGCATCCCCGTCAGCGATTGTTGGGTTGGCCCTTGTACGAACGTGTCTCGAGCCGAGTGGCGGCCATCGACCATCTCTACCGCAGCGGCCAGATGTCGCACGACACGCGGCTGGGAGTTTTTCTCGGCGTATCGACGAACGCGACGGGCATCGAGCGCCGCTTCTTAGACGCGCGGGCCACGGCGGCCGACCGCTGGATCGTGTTGTCGGGGGCCGGTTTGAGCTTTGAAAACCTGGAAGGCGTCATGCTGCCCTTGTTCTTTTGCAGCCTGAAGCCGTCCACGGTCGTGTTGAGCGTGCATCCACAGATGTTGGTGGGCGAGCGGTTCATGAGCGACGCGCCCACCTTGGGAGACCAGCCCGTGGTCGGTCGGCGACGGCGCGCGTTGAAGTCGCGGTTTGCGAGTATCAATCCGCTGGGCGGGCTGCCCGAACACTGGATTGTGAAAAACCACGCCATCGTCGGGCATTTTTTGAATACGCAGTTCTATGCCTGGCGGCTAGGGGTTTTTTACTCGGCCGGTGTGAGCGCCGAGGGGTTTTGTCCGCCGGCCTCCGAACCCTGGGACGACGATCCCTGGTGGCTGTGGAACATGAACGACGCCGAGCACCGCTTCGCCAACGAACAGATCGCTTTTTGGAAGAAGCAAGGGCATTTCAAGGCCGCGAACTACCACTCCGACGGCGACCAGGCACAGAGTTTCGTGCGGATGATTCGCGCCTATCGCGAGCTGGGGGCCAAGGTCTACGTGTTGGTGATGCCGCTGCGCACCGAGTTGCGCAAGCTCGTGCCGTCCAATGCAAAGCCCTGCCTCTACGAAGTCTTGAATCGCGAGTTTGCCGACGATCCGCCGACGGTGATCGACATGGAAGATGCGATGCCCGACGAGTTGTTTACCGACGAGGCGCATCTCTCGAAAAGCGGGGCCGAGCGGTTGTCGCGGATGGTGGCTAAGCGGCTGCAAGCGTCTGGGGGCAATTAACGCATGCCAGACGATCACGAACTTACCGAACAACTGGCCGATGCCAGCAACGATGCCGGTCAGACGCCGGGCTTTCGCCATGCGGCGGCCAAGGTGCGCGAGTTTCCGCAAACGCCCGGCGTCTACCTGATGAAAGACGCCGCAGGCCGGGTCATCTACGTGGGCAAGGCCAAGAACCTGCGTTCGCGGGCAGGCAGCTATTTTCTCAAAGCCGCCGCCGAAGAACGCCGCACCTCAGAGCTGGTCCGCGAAATCTGCGACATCGACTTTATGGAGGCCGACAGCGAAGTCGATGCTCTGCTGGTCGAGGCGCGGTTGGTCAAAGACGTGCAGCCCAAGTTCAACCAGGACCTGAAAGACGACAAAACCTTTCCCTACCTCGAAATCCACACGCGCGAAGATTTTCCGCGGGTCGAGTTCACCCGCGAACCAAGCGAGCGCGGCACCAAACTGTATGGCCCTTTCGCCAGCGCCGGCGGGTTGCGAGGGGCCATTCAGGTGCTGCAAAAAATTTTCAAATTCCGCACGTGCAGTCTCGACATCGCCGAGAACGACGAAAAATGGCGTTGGTTTCGGCCCTGTCTGCTTGCCAGCATCAACCAATGCACCGCGCCGTGCAACCTACGGATCAGCAAGGAAGATTATCGCCGCGACATTCACCGCCTGCGGATGTTTCTGGAGGGCAAAAAGACGACGCTGCTCAAGCAGATGCGCGATGAGATGACTGCGGCGGCCAAGGAACTGCGCTTTGAGCACGCCGCCCGGCTGCGCGACGAACTCCAGATGCTCGAAACGCTCGACGACCGCGGCGAGCTGGATACCCACGCGCAGCCTGAAGTGTTTTATATCGACCCCAAAAAAGGACTGGCCGGGCTGAAAAAAGTGCTCAAGCTGGCCGAGCAGCCGCGCACGATCGAGGGAGTCGATATCGCGCACCTCGGCGGCGGCGAGACGGTGGCCAGCCTAGTGCAGTTCATCGACGGGCTGCCCTTCAAGCCCGGCTATAAGCGCTTCAAGATCCGTTCGGTGCAGGGCGTCGACGACTTTGCCAGCATTCACGAAGTGGTGGCCCGGCGGTTTCAGCGGCTGGAGGCCGAGGGCGAGGCCTTCCCCGATATTTTGTTGATCGACGGCGGCAAGGGGCAGCTCAACGCGGGCCTGGCGGCCTTTACGGCCTTGGGCATCGAGCCGCCCACGGTGATCTCGCTGGCCAAGCGCGAGGAAGAGGTGTATGTGGCGGGCGCCGACGAGCCGCTACGGCTCAGCCGCCACTCGTATGCTCTGCGGCTATTGCAATACGTGCGCGACGAGGCCCACCGGTTTGCCCAGCACTATCATCACATGCTCCGCCGCAAGAGCACGTTTGGAAAAGACGCGTAACCGCTAGCCGGGGTTCAGATTCTTGAATCTGATATCTTTTCCTCCGCACTTTTTGCGATTCGCCGTTGCACTCGATGGCCCTCTCGCGTAAACGCTTCTCAC
The DNA here is from genome assembly GCA_036379195.1 of Pirellulales bacterium. Taxonomy (GTDB): domain Bacteria; phylum Planctomycetota; class Planctomycetia; order Pirellulales; family JAICIG01; genus JAICLL01. Next base: position 827 of record DASVHB010000520.1, on the reverse strand, counting down.
GCGATCAGGGCTGACTAACGCAGGCCGAGTTGCATTATCTGGCCCAAGCCCCCTCGCGCTGGATGTGCCTTTCGCCTACAATCAGGTGGTCAATCCCCCCTTCGCACTCCATGTTCGCATGCCCACCATCGTTCTGAAGCCGCGTAAAGCCAGGCCGTTCTACGGGCGGCATCCGTGGGTGCTCGATTCGGCCATCGAACGCGTCGAAGGGAAACCGAACGATGGCGACATGGTCGAATTGTTGGGCAACGACGGCGGCTGGATTGCCCGGGGAATCTTGAATAGCCAAAGCCGAATCCGTGTGCGGCTTTACACCTGGCGCAGCGACGAACCGCTCGATCGCGCGTTCTGGCGGCGGCGGTTGCAAGCGGCCTTTGCTTTGAGAGAACGGCTGTTCAAGGCGAGAGACCCTTCAGCGGAAAAAACCGGGGCATCGCCTAGCCTCTGCCCCAGCCACCAAACAAACGCCGGCCATCGCGGCAGCTCGGCGGAGAGGTTAGTGTTTAGCGAAGCCGATGGTTTAAGCGGGCTGGTCGTCGACCGGTATGGCGATTACCTGGTGATGCAGGTTTCGGCGCTGGCGATGGCCGTGCGAATCGAAGAGCTTACGTCGCTGATCGCCGAGTTGCTGCGACCGCGCGGCGTGCTGCTGCGCCTCGATCAAGGGATGGGCGCGCTCGAAGGGCTGCCCACCAATCTGGCCGAAGGTCTTTGCTGGGGCGAGCCGTCCGACGGCCCGGTGTTCATCGCAGAGCACGGCATTCGCTATGGCGTCGACCTGGCGACGGGGCAGAAGACGGGGTTTTTTCTCGACCAGCGCGACAATC
>DASVHB010000519.1:0-3817 GCA_036379195.1 Pirellulales bacterium | reverse complement strand
CGCCGTTTCAGCGTATCGGTGAGCTTAGCCGCGTCGATCGACACGTTTTTGCCCGTCTGACTCTGATAAAAAAAGTCTCGCGAATCTTTCGACCGGCCAGGCGGGTCGGATGGTTGGCTGCCCTGCCCCGCCTCGCCGGGCGGTTGCCAGGCAATGTTTTGCTGCGCCAGCAACTGCGAGAAACTCTCCTGCGACGGAGCGTCGGGCGACAGCTCACACCAAACGACCAGGGTCTGATCGTCCACCAGCGGGGCCTCGCCGGACGCATCGACGCCGAGTTCCAACCGATCGCTCATCGGCGCGCTGCCGCGTTGGTGTTCCCGCACCGTGCTTTCACCCAGTCCCACCGACAGTTCGCTCAGATCTCGTAGCTCCCGATTAGATTTTTCGGCCGCGGGACCGCCGGGCGCCGCCCCAATCTCGGCGTCTCTGGGCAGCGCTCCGCCGCGTCGCTGCTCCGCTACCTGAGGCGCCATGGCCACTTGTTTTTCGGCGGGGCGGTGTTGACGATCGCGATCGAAAAACATCAGCAGCAGCCCCGCCGCGACCGCCAATGAGGCCCAAACTACCGAGCGGCGATGGCGGCCGATTTTGGATTTTAGATTCTCGATTTTCGATTGGGGCGCGCACCGTACTCCCTGTTTGGTCGCTGGCTGGCTGAACTCTGAACCCTGAACCCTGAACCCTTCGGTCAGCATCTCGCGTTCGGCCTGGCGCAGCACACGATCGGCAAAGTCATCGCCCAGCCGCGCCGCGGGCATCGACTCCAGACGTTGCTTCACCGACCGCAGCTCGTCGAGCAATTGGCGGCTTTCGGCCTGCTCGGCCAGTAAACGCTCGACGCGCGCTCGCTCGTCTTCGGCCAGTTCGCCGTCGAGATAGGCGCTCAGCAGTTCGTCGTCGGCAGGATGGTTCATATCTGATCGGGCTGCAACATCGCTTTGAGTTGTTCGCGCAATTGCATCCTTGCCCGGTGAAGCCGGCTGCGCACCGTGCCCACCGGCACCTCGAGGATCTCGGCGATTTCGTCATATCCGCGGCCATCGACATCGCGCAGCACGACCACCAGGCGGTGTTCGTCGCTGAGGGTGTCTAAGGCGGCACGGACCTGTTCGGCCAACTCTTCTCGTTCCAGCCGTTCGCTCGGCGCGGCGCTCGCGTCGAGCGGTTCTTGCCCCGCCTCGCGCCGCTGGTCGAGCGACCTCACGGGCCGCCGGCGCCGCACCCCGCTCATCGCCGTATTGAACGCGATGCGATAGAGCCAGGTGTAAAAGGCGCTGGAACGCCGAAACGTTTCGAGCTTCAGGAAGGCTTTGACAAAGGCGTCTTGCACCACGTCGCGAGCGTCGTCGGGCGAGCCGACCACGTGCAGCATGGTGTTGTACAGCCGGTCCTGGTACTTCCGCACCAGGCAGCCGAAGGCGGCCGAGTCGCCCTTCAGGGCAGCTTCGATAAGCTGGTCGTCAGCCGCCACGGCAGTCATACCTTCGACGTGCGCAGGGAGGGAAAAGTTCCATCATCGGGGGCGGCGGCGCGGCTGTCAAATCGGCAGCCCCCGACGGAGGTTCAAAATCCACGACCGGTGAACACCGCACTGACGTTTGATCCGTTTTGACCCGATCTTGATTGTCAAAACCGATTTAAGGCCGGGGAGCGTTCGCCGACCAAGCTAGTCCTCGCGGCTGTGCCAGCAAATGCCACCATAGCCCCAACGCCGCAATCAACATCAAGATGCTGATATTCTGCGAAATGCTCAGCCCCGTGCCAAACACCGATGCTTCGTCGACGCGAATCACTTCTTGCAAAAACCGCGAAATCGGGTGGAGCGTAATCATCCAAGCGAACACTTCGCCGTCGTGCTGGCGGTAGGGAGCATACGCCAGCAAAAAAAGGCAGAGCAAAACGGCGTCCATGGCACTGTAAACCTGCGCGGGATGAATTGGCAGGCTGCGGCCCGACACCGAGCGAATCGTAAATCTGGCCGGTTCGACGCGGTCGCGCGTGTAGATGGTCACCACGTCGCCGCCTTCGTCGGCTTCGAGCAGCGAAAGTTGCACCTGTCGCACCGTGTCGGCCGGCAGGTGCTTTTGCGAACGAGGAGCTTGCGAACAGCCCACCGCTCCACTCGGCTCGCTTACGAAACCGCGCCCGTTGATCAGCACATCGCGGATCGTTTGTCCCGGCTTCAGCCCCGCGCGGTCTGCCGGAGTGTTCGGTTCGACCGCCTCGATTACTGCGCGATCGTTCGGCTGGCCAACCACTTTCAGCCCGTGCAGATAAATCTTGCCCGTCTCGACCTGGCTGACATGCGGCGGGCTTTTCCAAGGAAACTGCACGGCCCAGGGCAACTCGCAAGCGCCGCCGAAGCAGCAACCGTTGAAAAAGCAGCCGACGCGGCCAAACGCCAGGCCGAGCATCACGCTAGGTGCGATCAGATCGGCCAAGGCCAGTCCCGGCAAGCGATACTTTCGCACGAAGACCCACAGCGCCAGCCCGGCGCCGATGGCCGAGCCAAACACCACCAGTCCGCCCTTGGTGAAATTGGCCATGGCCTGCAGCGTTTGCGCGAGCGTGGGACGTTGATACTCGGGCCAATACTCAATGACATAAAACACCCGCGCGCCGACGATGCCCGCCAGACACAGCCAAAACGCCAGCGAATAGATCAATTCGGGGTTCACGCCGACTTGCCTGGCACGATAGGCGGCCAGCCCCACGCCCGATGCCAGCCCCAGCAGCAGCATCACGCCATAGCCGCGAATCGGCAGCCCCTCTGGCTCGCACAATTGGGGCAATACCCAGCCGATGACCACGCCCAGCGTGGCGAGCAACGGCAGATTGCCCGTCACCTCTGGCCCGAAACCATGCCGGCGCACGTGCCAAGCCAGCCAGACGACCGAGGCGGCCGCCCAGATGGCCAGCAGCCAGCCCGCGCCGAACACCGGTACGCCGGCAACTTCACGCGGGATATAGAATAGCGTTTGCAGCATAGCTTTGAACGTAGCCGGACGCCTATCGTCGCCGCAAGACGACTTTGTCCCGATTCGATTCGCGACAAGAAGTGGCCTATTCCACGCCGCGGCGGGTTTGCTTCTTTTCGGATTGGCGGCGCTTGGCCCCTAAGCGGCGCTCGATCGAGGCGCGCGAGGGCTTGGTGCGCTTGCGACGTACTGGAGCCACCGCCGCCGACGCGAGCATCGCCCGCAGCTTTTCCAGACAGTCGTCGACGTTGCGCGCCTGATCGCGATAGCGCTGGCTGACGATCAACACGTCGCCGTCGGCGGTGATGCGGTTGCCATATCGCTGGCGGAATCGCTCGCGCACGGCTTCGGGCAAGCTGGGGCTGGCCAGGACCGGCCAGCGCAGCAGCGCCTTGCTGTTGACCTTGTTGACGTTTTGCCCGCCGGGACCCGAGCTGCGCGCAAAGCGAAACTCGAACTCGGCCAGCGGAATCCGCAGCCGGTGATTCACGATCAGGTTGCCGGGGCCGCCGGCTTGCGGGACATCGAGTGCGGACATCAGTACATTATACCTTTTGGATCTGTAGAGCGACCTTCCAAGGCCGTGGCGCCCTGGAAGGCCGTGGTTTTAGATGCGAGAATGACGCGAAACTGAACCTTCCAAGGGGCGTAAGGAAACGTCGATGCGATCTATCTCGCTGTTGGCCGCCATGCTGTTGATCGGTGTCACTGCTGGCGCGGCCGAGCCCAAGCGTCCCGAGCAACCAGCGGCGCCCAACCTGGGCACGCGCCCTGGCGGCGACGATTGGCCGGCATTTTTGGGACCGACTGGCGATAGTAAATCGCGCGAATCGGGC
>DASVHB010000518.1:0-3933 GCA_036379195.1 Pirellulales bacterium | reverse complement strand
AATCGTGTTGCTCGGTGCGGTCAGCCTCCATGTCGAAGAGCTGCCAGGGCTGCCGGTGCCGCATGACCAGTTTCCATGTGCCATCCCGCACCGCCTTGTTGCCTTCGTGCTCCCAGAAGATCGGCTCGGTCCGGGCAAGCGGCTTGCCCGCCAGCGCCGGCCGCAGGCTGACGCCCTGCATCGGTTCAATCTTTTCGCCGCCAAACTCGCGCGGATAATTCGCGCCGGCCAAATCGACGGCGGTGGCCATGATATCGACCAAATGCGCAGGCTGTTTTTCCAGAGCGTTGCGCCGCTCCTTAGAGATGCCCGCCGGCCAGTGGGCGATGAGCGGCGTGCTGATGCCGCCTTCGTGCGTGAAGTGCTTGTAGCGGCGGAAAGGCGTGTTGGCCAGCGTCGCCCAATTCATGCCCAACAGCACATAAGACTCCGGGTTGCCAATGGGACCTTCGCCGCGCGTCACGCCCGGCGGCCCGCCCTCGGCGTTGCCGCCGTTGTCGCTCAGGAAGAGGATCAGCGTGTTATCGAGCGCGCCGCGCTCTTTCAGACCATCGACCAGCGTGCCCATGGCGAAGTCGATGCGGTCGATCATCGCCGCATACACCGCCATGATCTCGTCGAATCGCCGCTGCCGGTCTGCTTTCCGTGTTTCCCAAGCCGGCGATTCGGGCGGGCGCGGCGTCAGCGGCCACCGCCGATCAACGATCCCCAGCTCAATCTGTTTCGCATGCCGACGCTGGCGCAGCTCGTCCCAGCCGGCCATATATTTGCCGCCATATTTGTCGATGGTCTCCCGCGGCGCCCGCAACGGAAAGTGAACCGCGCCCTGCGCCAGGTAGAGGAAGAAGGGCTTCTTTTGCTCGCGCGCCTCATCGATGAACTTCAGGCCCCACTCGGTAAACAAATCGGTGGAATACCAATCGTGGCCGAAGACGGGCGAGTCTTTCGGAATCTCCTCGCCGTTGAGGTACAGCATTTTGGTGCCCGGCTTGTCCATCTCTTTGGGAAAATAGACTTCGCCGTAGCGGGAATTGAGCGAGCGATCGAAGCCGCGTTTCCAGGGCACGCAGCCATGCTGCTGGCCGAGGTGCCACTTGCCGGTCATGGCGGTGAAGTAGCCGGCGTCGCGCAGCACCTCGGCGATGGTCACGCACCGCGGCAGCAGCCGGCCATGAATGCCGCGCGAATCCGGCTCGACGCGATTATCGAGCCAGCCCATGCCCGCCTGGTGCGGATAAAGCCCGCTCAGCAGCGAAGCCCGCGTCGGGCTGCACCGCGCGGTGTTATAAAACTGCGTGAACCTCACGCCCCCTGCGGCCAGCCGGTCGAGATTCGGTGTCGGCACTTCTCCGCCGTAACAGCCGACGTCCGAAAAGCCCATGTCATCGACCAGCACCACGACGATGTTCGGCCGCTCGGCGGCAGACACTGGCGATACACCAAGGAAACCCGCGAGCAGCAGCGAAAGCAGTGAGGTTTTGGTTCTCATGAGCGAATCAGGGCAAATAACAAGCGAGGTGGCTAAATCGCCCCAAGTATTGTCGCCGTAGTTGGGGCATGCAAGGGTTGCTCGCCTGTCATTGGGCTTGCTCGTCGGGTTCTAGCCCAAGCTGAACCAGGCGGCGGTAGAGCCGCGGGCGAGTGAGGCCCAACAGCCGGGCGGCCTTGGTCTTGTTGCCTTTCGATCGTTTCAGGGCACGCTCGATGAGCTCGCGTTCGATCGCCGCCAACAAATCTTCCAGCACGATGGTCTCTTCGGGCTTGCGCGGTCGGGCCGCGGCTTCGGCCGCCAGCACCAGCCGTGTCGGCAAGTCGCGCGGCGTGATCTCATGACTCTCGGCCCGCGAATGTGCTTCGTTGACGACCGCCTCCAGCTCGCTCAGATCGCCGGGCCAGCGGTAGCCCGAAAGTTGATCGAGCGCTTCCGCCGAAAACCCGCCCACCTGCCTGGGCGACCGGGCGTTAGCCTGCTCCAAAAACCATTGCGCCGCCAGAGGCACGTCTTCCGGCCTTCCGGCCAACGGCGGAAGCTCGATGGTGAGAGTAGACAGCAGGCAGGCCAGGTCGGGACGAAATGCGCCGCGCGAGGCCAATGCCGCCAACGGCTCGCGCGCAGTCGACACCAGCCGGGCCGCGAACCGACCGCCTACGAGAAACCGCGCCAGCTCCACCTGCGCCGCTTGAGGCAGGGCGTCCACCTCGCCGAGCATCAGCGTCGCCGGACGGACCGATTCGGGCCGGGCCTTTCGCAGCGTGCGCAGCGTGGCCGAAAGCAATTCGGTGTCGAGCAGGGCACAGGCCAGCGGCACCAGCGAGCCCGCCTCGGCGGCGCCGTCGCCATAGTGAATGGCCCGGGCCACGTGCTCACGGCCGCTGCCCGGCGGGCCAAGCACCAGCACACTCGCCGCGCTTTCGGCAGCCACCAACACCTGCGAGCGGACGCGCTTCATAGCGGGACTCTCGCCCCACAGTCGATCGACGTGTCCGCGCAACGCCATTTGCCGGCGGTAGCGCTGCAATCGGGCGTGCAGCCTGGCCCCCGCGGCGTCGCCCGCGGAGAGGTCGTCTTCGGATCTCTGAGGCGCGGTGCGCACGATGACCAGGACGCCCAGCGCGCGTGTCTCGTCGCCGGCCAGCGGAATGAACTCGGCGAAGCGCGTCGCGGCATCGGGAGCGAGCACGATCTCGGCCACGACGCGGCGGCCGGCTAACGCGGCGGGCGGAGGACACAGCGCCGCAGCCACCGCGGCCCCGCCCGACAAGCCTTCGCCCGCATGATAACCGCATTCCTGGTCGACGAGATCCTCGGCGGCGCAACCCGCCCAGCTTAGGCAGGCGTCGTTGCAAAAAATAATTCTGCGATCCGCATCGACGGCATAGACGGCATCAACCACTACGTCGAGCAGCTTGGCGAGTTGGGTGGCGCTACCGCGACGAGAGGGCATGGTCGGTTGTCGCCTTTCGCTGCGCGAAAGTTTCTTCTTTCGAGACCGCGAAAGATGCTGCACGTATCTTTCGCGGAGCGAAAGACGACATTCGCGGAGCGAAAGACGACATTGCCGGCGGCGGCGCGGAGCGCACCGCTACGCTGGCGTCGGTCGATTCGCTTACCAAGGGAGCTGGGAACACGCCCAGCAGCACAATCAGGACGGCGCACATGGCGGCGGCCACCGCGGCGCCTAGCCCACCGGCGCCGCGCGGCGTGGTCAGCGGCGAGCGAAAATACATCACCGATACGATTCGCAGATAATAGGCCGCCGCAATCGCGGCATTCAGCACGCCGATCACGGCCAATGCCAAAAACCAAGTGCGGATGCGCGGGTCGGCCAAGCCGGCCTCGTCGAAATTGAGCGCGCTGCCAAAGATCGTAAACTTGCCCCAGAAACCGCCGAGCGGCGGAATGCCCGCCAGGCTGAACATGAAAATCGCCAAGAAGATCGCCGTGAGCGGATGGCTGCGTCCTAGCCCGGCCAGCTCGTCGACGCCATCAACCTGTTTGCCGCCGCCGCCTAGAAACGTGAGCGCGGCAAAGGCGCCCGTCGTCGCCAGGGCATAGACGGCCAAATAGAACAATAGCGCGCCAACGCCATCGAACGTGCCGGCTTCGCCCGCGGCGGGCCGTACCGCCGCCAAACCCACCGCCAGTCCAATGAGCATGAAGCCGGCATGGCCGATCGACGAATAGGCCAGCAGCCGGCGGATATTGTCTTGCCACAACCCCATCACACTGCCCAGCGTCATCGTGAGCACCGAAAGCACCAGCGCGATCCGCCAGGCATAGGCCTCCAAGCCGGGCAAGGACACGGCCACGATGCGCACCAACGCCACGAAGCCCGCGATCTTGGGTAGCACGGCCAATACGCCCGCATTGCCGTTGGTGGTGCCTTGATAAACGTCGGGGGCGTAAAAGTGAAACGGCACGGCGGTGATCTT
>DASVHB010000517.1:0-5086 GCA_036379195.1 Pirellulales bacterium | reverse complement strand
CGGCTGGAAACCATGCTGATCAAGCCTCGCTGGCTGTTTCTGAAAGTGCATACCGACGCAGGCATTGTGGGGCTAGGCGAGCCGGTGGTCGAGGGCCGGGCACGCACGGTGGCCGAAGCGGTCAAGGAGATCGAACCGTATCTGGTGGGCAAAGATCCACGCCGCGTCGCCCATCATTGGCAGGCAATCTACCGGCATGCCTTTTATCGCGGCGGGCCGATCTTGACCAGCGCACTCAGCGGCATCGATATGGCGCTGTGGGATATCAAAGGCAAGGCATTGGGCGTGCCCGTCTACGAGTTGCTGGGCGGCCCCACGCGCCAGCGGGTGCGCGTGTATGCCCATGCTCGGTCACCGGCGGCGGTCAAAGCGGCGTTGGCCAAAGGTTTCACCGCCTTCAAGACCGGGCCGGCCAAACGACGTGCCAGCCGCTATGTCGAAACGCCCGCCGAGGTGCATTACGCGGCCGAGCGGTTTGCCGAGCTGCGCGAGACGGCGGGCGACGACGTGGACATCGCCATCGACTTTCACGGCGCGATTAGTCCGGCCACGGCCAAGCTGCTGATCAAGGCGATTGAACCCTATCAACCGATGTTTGTCGAAGAGCCGTGCCAGGCCCAGAATCACGACGTGATGGCCGAAATTGCCCGCGGCACGCATCTGCCAATCGCCACCGGCGAGCGGGTGTTCACCAAGTGGGGATTTCGCGAAGTGCTCGAAAAGCGGGCCGCCACCATCTTGCAGCCCGACCTGTGTCACGCCGGCGGCATCACCGAGGCGCGGCTGATTGCGGGCATGGCTGAGGCCTATTACGCGGCCATCGCCCCGCACAACCCCCTGGGGCCCATCTCGCTAGCCGCGGGGGTGCAATTGGCCGCCGCCATTCCAAACTTTCTTTGCCAGGAGCAGGTATCGCTGGGCGAGGGCTATTTGAAGCGTCCCTTTGTGGTTCGCGAGGGCTATCTCGATTTGCCCGCCGGCCCGGGCCTGGGCATCGAACTGGACGAAGACGCCGTGGCCGAGCAGATCGGGCACGACTGGCATGGCCGGGAGTCTTATGACGACGACGATGGGTCGGTGGTCGACTGGTGATATGGCTCGGTGTTGGGGTGCTAGTCCCGACCCTTTGGTCAGTTGCGTAACAAGCGTCTGTAGGGAACCGGACTCCGTGCCGTTCCAGCGGCGGCCGAAGCCGCCATAGTAGCTCCGACACTCCGTGGCGGAGATTAGCCGGTCGCCAAAGGCGACCGCGATCCCCGTTACGGAGTGCCGGGGCTACTTTGACAGGCTGGCCAAAGAGAACGGCGCGGAGTCCGTTCCCTACAGAGGGGCTAGAATGCAAGCCTAGGAGGGATTGCAAACTGGCGTAAATTGGCAAACAATAGAACGTTCGGCGAGTAACCACCGCCGGAACTTGGCGCACTAATTGGGGGCAGCGGTGCGCTAGCGGGGCCAGTGCTGCCGCCTCGCCCGCTGACGACCCTCCCACCAGGCATTCTTCCTTCTCATTCGGGGAAACTTTCGATGAACCCCATCACGGCCCAACGTGAGTTAGGCGCCCATCGTCTCGGTAATGGATTCGGAGGCCCGGTTCGCCGCCGTCAACAGGGAAGTTGGCTGAAGTGGATCGCTGCGTTCGTCGGCATGTTGGTGCTGGGCGTGGCCGGAGTAGTGGCCTACCAGCGCTACGTGGCGCCGTCGGCGACCGACGCTTTCGCGGGTGTCTTGACCACCGAGGTCAAGCGAACCGATCTGCTGATCACGGTCACCGAAGACGGCAACGTCGAAAGCGCCAAAAACCTGGAACTGAAATGCGAAGTGCCGGGTCCGATCACCATTTTGGAGATTGTGCCCGACGGCAGCCAAGTGAAAGAAGGCGACGTGCTGGTGCAGCTCGATTATTCGACTTTGGACGAATCGATTCTGTCGCAAGACATCGTCAAGGCCAAGGCGGAAGCTTCGAAGATCACCGCCGAGAAGAACCATGCCGCGGCACAGATTGCCGTCGAAGAGTATCGCGAAGGCACCTACGTGCAAGAAATGCAGCAGCTTGAGGCCGACATCATCGTCGCCAAGCAGAACCTTTCGACCGCCGAGAACCAACTGCAATATAGCGAGAAGATGCACCGCAAAGGGTTTGTCACGGCGCTGGACGTCGAGTCGAAGCAGTTCGCCGTCGAGCAGGCCAAGCTGAACATGGCGGTGGCAGAAACCAAGAAAGACGTGCTGGCCAAATTCACCAAGCAGAAAATGCTGGAAGACCTGACCAGCAAGCGCGACGGCGCCGAGGCGCTGGCGAAGGCCGAAAATGACTCATTCACGCAAGAATCGCGCAAACTGCAACGGTACGAAGACCAGAAAGCCAAATGCACGATCGTAGCGAAGCATGACGGCATGGTCGTCTATGCCAACGACACCAGCGGCGCGCGCTGGGGCCAGTCGGGGCCAAAGATCGAGCACGGCGCGCAGGTCAATCAGTTTCAGGCCATCGTACGGATGCCCGATCTGAAGAACATGCAGGTCAAAGCTTTGGTGCACGAGACGAAGGTCGATCGTTTGCGCCTCGGCATGCGTGCCCGCATCAAGATTCAAGACCGCGAGTTCCAAGGAGAGATCGCCTCGATCGCCAACCAGCCAGAACCCACCAGTTGGTTCAGCGGCAGCGTGAAAGAGTATGCCACGATCGTCAAAATCGACGGCGAGCCGGAAGAGTTGAAACCAGGCATGACCGCCGAAGTCGAAATCCTGGTCGAAGACAAGAAAGACGTGCTGACGATTCCAGTGCAGTGCATTGTCGAAAAGGGAGACAAGTTCTATTCCTGGGTGCGAACCGCCGACAGCGTCGAACCGCGCGAGCTGATGCTCGGCGGCACCAACGACACGGTGTTTGAGATCATCGACGGTTTGAAGGAAGGCGAAAAGGTGCTGCTCAATCCGCGGGCCGACATTCCCAGCGCCGGCGAAAGCGTCGCCAAGATGGAAAAAGTCGATATCACCCAACGATTCGGGGCTTCGCAGGCCAAGGTCGAAGCGACGGCGCCTGCCGCCGGCGGACCGGCAGGCGGCGGTGGGCCGGGCGCGGCTGGCACTGGCGCGGGCGGCACTGGCGCGGGCGGCACTGGCGCGGGCGGCCCTGCTGCGGCTGGTCCCGCGGGCGGTGGCCCGGGGGCTGGTGGCCGGGGGGCTGGTGGCCGGGGGGCTGGTGGCCCCGGCGGCGGTGGGCCGGGTGGTCAACGGATGCGGCCCAAAACCTTCGCCGAAATGGATCAAGATAAGGATGGCAAGCTCACCAAAGAAGATTTTCCCGAGTTCGTCCAACAGTTTTTCTCGATGATTGACACCAACGGCGACGGTTTTGTCGACCGCGCGGAGCACAAAGCCGCCGAAGAGCGCCGCAAGCAAATGCAGCAGCAAGGCGGCTGGGGCGGTGGTGGGCCAGGCGGGGGAGGGCCGGGCGGTGGTGGCGGACCCGGCGGCGGCGGAGCGCCTGGAGTTGGTGGCGGACCACCGGGCGGCGGACGATAATGGTTTCGACAATCCTTCCTTCCGCATTTCACATTCCCCACTTCTAAATGCTGCGCTCGAAGTTTCTGCAAACGCTACGGCTAGGCGTGAAAAGCCTGCTGCTGCACAAGCTCCGCTCGGTGCTGGCGGTCTTGGGCATCATGATCGGCGTCACCGCCGTGATCTGGCTGGTGGCCATGGGCGAAGGCGTCAGCTACCAGGCCCAGCAGCAGATTAAGGACCTGGGCGCCGAGAACATCATCATCCGCAGCATCAAGCCGGTCGGCCAATCGTCGGGCATGCAGACCGGCATGTTCGTCAGCTATGGGGTGCTGCGCGACGATTTCAAGCGCATCGTCAGCACCATTCCCACCGTCCGCCGGGCCACGCCGCTACGCGAAATCTCCAAGGAGGCCCGCTTCATCGAGCGGACCGCCGAGATCCGCCTGGTGGGCTGCACGCCCGAGTACCTGCAGATGAACAACCTGGCGATGGGCGATGGCCGCTTCATCACCGACCGCGATCTGGACCGCGTCGACAACGTCTGCGTACTGGCCGCGGAAACGGCCAAGGCGCTGTTTCCCTATGAAGAGCCGGTCGGCAAAGCCATCCAGATCGACAAAGATTTTTATGTGGTTGTCGGCGTGACCCGCGAACGGGCCGCTTCGGGCAATATCGGCGGCAGCTTCAGCGGCCAAGATTACAACAAAGACGTCTACATTCCGCTCGAAACCTTGCGAGTGCGCATCGGCGACCAGGTGCTCACCAGCAAGGCCGGCAGCCGCGAAGGCGAAATCGTCGAACTTAGCCAGTTGACCGTCACCGTCGGCAGCATCGACCAGGTCGAAGAGACCGCGGCCATCATCCGCATCTTGCTCGAAAAATTCCACAAAGTCGAAGACTACTCGGTCATTGTGCCCAAAGAGCTGCTCAAGCAGGCCGAAGTGTTGCAGATGATGTTCCGCGTGCTTTCGGTGGTGATCGCGGGCATTTCGCTGTTGGTCGGCGGCATCGGCATCATGAACATCATGCTGGCCACCGTCACCGAGCGGACCCGCGAGATCGGCATCCGCCGCGCGTTGGGCGCCAAGCGCCGCGACATTATTCAGCAGTTTTTATCGGAAACGATCGTGCTTTCCGCCACGGGCGGATTGTTTGGGGTCTTGGTGGGCTATGCCTGTCGATACCCGGCGGGCGGTGTGATCGGCGGCGCGCGGTGGACCATGAACCATCTCTTTCCTGCCTGGATGAAAGACCTGCCCGAAGTCATTCAGCACCTGGTGCCGATCATCGCCAACTGGTCGGTGGCGGTGGCGTTTTTGATCTCGGTGCTGGTGGGCGTGGTATTCGGGCTTTATCCGGCGCGCCGCGCGGCGATGATGGATCCGATCGAGGCCCTGCGCCACGAATAATCGTCGGCGGGTGTGCCACATGGATTTCGCCAATTACACACGATGAGCACACTACGCGGCTTCGCCGGAAATTGACACCATCGCCGCGCCGCTGCTACAGTTCTCTTCATGGCGCGATGCGTCTCGGATGGGTGGCCGAGTGGTCGAAGGCGGCAGTCTTGAAAACTGCA
>DASVHB010000516.1:0-3116 GCA_036379195.1 Pirellulales bacterium | reverse complement strand
AGAAACGTGGCCAGTCGCAATGTCGCGTCATCGCTGGCCGGCAACAGGTAGTCTTCCGTGTCGAACCAGAGCACCACGTAGACGGTCGCGTCTTCTTTGGCGGCGGCCGAGCAGACGGCGGCCAGAACCACAAGCATGCCCCACAACCATCGGACGGGAGACATTGCGCGGTAGGTCATGCTGCACCTTACGTCATGCTGCACATGGGGACTCAAACTGCCACGAAGACACGGTGATTCATTCCAAGTCGCTATTTCTTCTTCGCTAGCTTCTCGGCCACCGCGGCCTGCGCGGCGGCCAGCCGCGCAATCGGCACGCGGAAGGGCGAACAGCTCACGTAGTCCAGCCCGATCTCGTGACAGAACATCACGCTGGCCGGGTCGCCGCCGTGCTCGCCGCAAATGCCGACCTTCAATTTCGGGCGGCTCTTGCGGCCATCTTCCACGCCCAGCCGCATCAGGCGGCCGACGCCGTCACGGTCGATGGTCTGGAAGGGGTCGTTGGGCACAATGTCGTGCTCGCGATAGTAATTGATGTAACCGGCGTAGTCGTCGCGGCTCATGCCCAATGTGGTCTGCGTCAAGTCGTTGGTGCCGAAGCTGAAAAACTCGGCGCCCTGGGCGATCTCTTCCGCCCGGACCGCCGCGCGAGGCACCTCGACCATCGTGCCCACCAGGTACGCGACCTTCACGCCCTTTTCGTCAAACACCTGGGCCGCCGTCTCGCGAATGATCTTTTCCTGGTCTTTGAACTCGGCCAAAAAGCCGACCAGCGGAATCATCACTTCGGGCAATACATCCACGCCGTCGCGCTTCACATCGCAGGCGGCCTCGAAGATGGCGCGGGCCTGCATCCGCGTGATCTCGGGATACACAATGCCCAAACGGCAGCCGCGGTGGCCGAGCATGGGGTTGAACTCGTGCAGCTCCTCGACGCGACGGGCGATCGTCTCGGCCGAGATGCCGATCTTGCGGCCCAGCGTCTGCTGCTCGGCGGCCTCGTGCGGCAGGAATTCGTGCAGCGGCGGATCGAGCAGGCGAATCGTCACCGGCTTGCCGCGCATCGCCCGGAAGAGCCCGTCGAAATCTTCGCGCTGGAAAGGCAGGAGCTTCTTCAGGGCCTTTTCGCGGTCTGCGACGGTGTCGGCCAGAATCATTTCGCGGAACTCGTCGATGTGGCCAAAGAACATGTGCTCAGTGCGGCATAGCCCGATGCCCTCGGCCCCAAAGGCGATGGCCTCGCTGGCCTGCTTCGGCTCGTCGGCGTTGGTGCGCACTCGCAGCCGCCGGGCAGAATCGACCCAAGTCATGAGCTGCGCATAGCGCCGATAGGTTTCCGATTCTTCGGGCTTAAGCGTCTTGTGCAAAAGCACCTGAATCACTTCGCTCGGTCGGGCTTCGACCTCGCCTTGAAACACCTCGCCCGTAAAACCGTCGATCGAGATCACGTCGCCCTCGCGCAGCACTTTGCTGCCGGCGGTGACGGTTTTCTGGCGATAGTCGATTTCCAGATCACCGCAGCCGACGATGCAGGCTTTGCCCATCTGCCGGCTGACCAGGGCCGCGTGCGAGCTGGCCCCGCCGAACGCCGTGAGAATTCCCTTGGCGATCTTCATGCCGCGGAGATCTTCGGGGCTGGTCTCGCGGCGCACCAAGATCAGTTCGACGCTGTTGTTCTTTTGCCAGAGGGCCTCAGCGTCGGAAGCGTGGAAGCAGATCTTGCCGGAGGCCGCGCCAGGACCGGCGTTGATGCCCTTGGCCAGCAGGCGGCCCTCGGTGTTGGCTTTCTTCTTCGACTGCTGATCGTAGACCGGCTGCAACAGTTGATTGAGGTCGTCGGCGGGAATGCGTTTGGCCCGCAGGGCTTCGTCTTTGCTGATGAGGCCCTCGTTCACCAGGTCGACGGCGATGCGCACGGCGGCAAAGCCCGTGCGTTTGGCGTTGCGGGTCTGGAGCATCCACACGCGGCCCTTTTGCACGGTGAACTCCAGGTCTTGCACTTCCTTGTAGTGCTTCTCCAGTTTGCGGCCGATGTCGCGCAGTTGCTTGAACGACTGCGGCATGTCTTGTTCAAGGGTTTCTTCGATGCGCTTGGGCGTGCGAATGCCGGCCACTACGTCTTCGCCTTGAGCGTTGATCAGGTAGTCGCCGTTGATGCCCGGCGTGCCGACGGCCACGTTGCGGGTGAGGGCCACGCCGGTGGCGCAATCGTCGCCCAGGTTGCCGAAGACCATGGCCTGCACGTTGACGGCGGTGCCCCATTCGTGCGGAATGCCGTAGGTGCGGCGATAGACGACGGCCCGGTCGTTCATCCAGCTTCCGAAGACGGCGCCGATGGCGCCCCACACCTGGTCCATCGGATCGGTGGGAAAGTCTTTGCCGGTACCTTGCTTGATGGCCCGCTTGAACTCGGCGACCAGTTCTTTGAGCTGCCCGGCGGTCAGCTCGTGGTCGTGCCGCACGCCGGCCTGGTGCTTTTTGGCTTCGAGCAGCTCTTCGAACGGGTCGTGGTCTTCCTTGGTTTTGGGCTTCATGTCGAGCACCACGTCGCCATACATCTGCACGAAGCGGCGGTAGCTGTCCCAGGCGAAGCGTTCGTCGCCCGACTGCTTGATGAGGCCCTCGATGGTCTGGTCGTTTAGCCCGATGTTGAGCACGGTATCCATCATGCCGGGCATCGACTCGCGGGCGCCCGAGCGGCACGAGACCAACAGCGGATTGGTGGTCGAGCCGAACTTGGCTCCCATCTCCTTCTCGACCTTGGCCATGGCCTGATCGACGAGCTTGCGCAGCTCGGGCGGGTAGCTGCGCTTGTGGTCGTAGTAATAGGTGCACACGTTGGTGCCGATGGTGAAACCGGCGGGCACGGGCAAGCCAATCTTGGTCATCTCGGCAAGGTTGGCGCCTTTGCCGCCCAGCAGGTTTTTCATGCTGGCGTCGCCGTCGGTGCCGCCGGGGCCGAACGAGTAGACGTACTTTTCTTTGCGGGCGGGTTTGGCCGAGGCCGGCTTGCCGTTTTTAAGGGCGCGGTCTTTGGAAGCCTTAAGCAACGTTTTGGCCTTGGCAGATTTGGCATTTCCGCCTTTGGTGGGTTTGGTCTTCTTGGCAGATTTGGTT
>DASVHB010000515.1:0-2809 GCA_036379195.1 Pirellulales bacterium | reverse complement strand
TATTGCCGGGAAGCTTGCCGGCTCGACGAGGTCTGGTTCACGCCCGCCGCCCAGCCGCCGCACAAGCAGCGGCGCGACCTGACCGACGCGCGCCGCCGGGTCGAGATGCTGCAACTGGCGATCGGCGGCCACACGGCGTTTGCCGTTTGCGAGCGCGAAATCGAGCGCGGCGGCGTCAGCTACACGGTCGATACGCTCAGCGAACTGGCCGCTGAAGATGCCCGGCGCGAGCTGTTCTTGTTGCTGGGGGCCGACTCGCTCGCCGATCTGCCGGGCTGGCGCGAACCGGGCCGAGTGTGCGAACTGGCCACGCCGGTGGTGGTGCGCCGCCCCGGATCGGCCGAGCCCGACTATGGTTGCCTGGCGGCATTCGTCTCGCCCGACCGGCTGGCTTATTTCCGCCGGCACCAGGTCGAGATGCCACAGGTCGACCTCCGCAGCCGCGAAATTCGCCGCCGCGTCGCCGCCGGCCTGAGCATTCGCTTCCAGACACCCCGCGCCGTCGAGCAGTATATCGCCGCTGGCGGGCTTTACCGCGCGTAGTTCAATCGCTCAAACGCGATCCACACCAAAGCCACGGCAAACACCGCCGCGACAAAGCCATTGATGCCTTGCGGCTGCTGCGCCAGCCACTGTTGCCACAAATGAACGAGTTGCATGATTTGATCCTCCCCTCACAATTCCCCTAACCACAAACATAGCTCAAAAAGACAGCTCAGGTCGGCGGGAAAATCAGCCGGGGCATCGCCCAGGCTCTGCCCCAGCCACCGCGACCGCGACGCATTGGAAATCGAAATCCAAAAATCCAAAGTCCAAAATCTCTTGCCATTAGCCCCGCGCCACCACGATTCCCGCCAGCAGGGCCGCGGCCACCAGAGTTTCGACGACGCCGGCGGCCTGCAGCCAGCGAGGGTCCGATTCGCTGAGCAGTTCTTTGAACTGCCGCGGAAAAAAGCTCAGGGTGACGCCTTCGGCCAGCAAAAGCGTCAAAGCCAACATCGTAATCCAGCGTGCGCCCATGCGGTCGATCCTGGCCCGAGAGCCATCCTCATTGTGACTGTTTTTCGGCCCGTGTTGAGTATAATCATCTCCGTCCCCCCACAGTTCGTTGAAATCGTTCGATGGCACTCCTAGGCGTCAACATTGACCACGTGGCGACCGTCCGCCAGGCGCGGCGGACTTACGAACCCGATCCTGTCTGGGCCGCCGCTCTGGCCGAGCTGGGCGGCGCCGACGGCATCACCGTTCATCTGCGCGAAGATCGGCGCCACATTCAAGACCGCGACCTCCGGCTGCTGCGCGAAACCGTGACGGTGAAGCTTAATCTCGAAATGGCCTGCGCCGACGAGGTCGTTCGCATCGCTTGCGACACGCGGCCGCCGCAGGCCACACTTGTGCCCGAAAGCCGCCAGGAAATCACCACCGAGGGCGGACTCGACGTCGTCGGCCAGCGGGCGAAGGTGGCCGACGCCGTGCGACGTCTGCACGACGCGGGCATTCTCGTCAGCCTCTTTCTCGATGCCGACGAGCGCCAGATCGAGGCCGGCCGCGACCTAGGCGCCGACGCCGTCGAACTGCACACCGGGCAATACGCCCTGGCCGCGCACGGTCGCCCGCAAGACGACGAGTTGGCCAAGCTCGTTCGTGGAGCGGCGCAGATCGTCGCCTGCGGCATGACTCTGCACGCTGGCCACGGGCTGACCTATCGCAACGTGCGACCGGTGGCGGCCATCGCCGGCATGGGCGAGTTGAACATCGGCCACAGCATTGTGGCCCGCGCGCTGATGGTGGGCTTTCAAGCGGCGGTACGCGAGATGAAAGATCTCGTCGCAGGTTAGATCGTCAGAGCGGCTGCCAGCTTTTTCGCATACGTTGCATGGTCGCACTCAGTTTCCTATCATGCGCTACGCGCCGCCGATCGGCTTTTCATCCCACCTAGCAGATAAAATCCAGCCATGCCTCAAACCAAGGGCGAAGCCTTCGCCGGACTTTCCGTGGCCCTGAGCACGCCGTTTCGCCAGGGTGAAGTCGATTACGACGCGCTGCGGGCGCAGGTCGATTTTCAGATCGCCGCCGGCGCCAATGGTCTTTGCCCGGTGGGCACCACGGGCGAATCGCCCACGCTCTCGCACGACGAACACGAGCGGGTGATCGGGGCGGTGGTCGAGTTCGCCGCCGGGCGGGCCAAGGTGATGCCGGGCACCGGCTCCAACAGCACGCGCGAGGCCCTGCGGCTGACCAGTTGGGCCGCCCGGGCCGGCGCCGACGCCGCGCTGGTGGTCGCTCCCTATTACAACAAGCCGACGCAAGAAGGATTCTATCAACACTTCAAAGCCCTGGCCGAAGCCGTCGGCATTCCCATTTGTGTTTACAACATTCCCGGACGCACGGGCAAAAACATCGAGCCCGAGACGATCGCCCGCATGGCCGAGCTGCCCAACATCGCGATGGTCAAAGAAGCCACCGGCTCGATGGATCAGGCCTCGCAGATTCTGGCGCTCACCAACCTGACGGTGCTCAGCGGCGACGACAGCCTGACGCTGCCGCTGTTGGCCATCGGCGGGCGGGGCGTGATTTCGGTGGTCGGCAACCTGGTGCCCAAAGACATGATCGCGCTGCTCAAATCGTTCGAGGCCGGCAACCTGGCCGAGGCGCAGCGCTGGCACCGCAAGCTGTTTCCCCTCTGCCGCGACATGCTGGGCCTGTCGACCAACCCCATTCCCATCAAGGCCGCCATGAAGATGGTGGGCCGCGACAGTGGCGAGCTGCGCCTGCCGATGACGGCGCTCTCCGACTGCGAAGAGCAAAA
>DASVHB010000514.1:0-5020 GCA_036379195.1 Pirellulales bacterium | reverse complement strand
CAACCACTAACCACCCACAACCACCTGTGAACGACTCTCACGACCCCGACCTTTCGGCACTGGCCAAACTCAAAGACGCTCACGCCAAGCTGCGCCAGCAGATCGCGCGCGTGGTGGTCGGCCAAAACGAAGTCATCGATCAACTCATGATCTGCATCTTCGCCCGCGGACATTGCATGCTCGAAGGCGTACCGGGACTGGCTAAAACGCTCATGGTCAGCACGCTGGCCGATTGCCTCTCGCTCGATTTCAACCGCATTCAGTTCACGCCCGACCTGATGCCTTCCGACATTACGGGCACCGAGGTCTTGCAAGAAGACCGCTCGACCGGCGCCCGGCAGTTGCGCTATGTACACGGGCCGGTGTTTGCCAATGTAGTGCTGGCCGACGAAATCAACCGCACGCCGCCCAAGACGCAGGCGGCCTTGCTCGAAGCGATGCAAGAGCGGCAGGTGTCGGCGGGCGGCCAGCGCTATCCGCTGCCCGATCCGTTCTTTGTGCTGGCCACGCAAAACCCCATCGAACAAGAGGGAACCTACCCGCTGCCGGAAGCCCAACTCGACCGCTTCTTGTTCAAGGTGTTTGTTGGCTACCCCACTCAGGACGAAGAACGGCAGATTTATCGCCTGACCACCGGCATCGATGCCGCCGAAGTGACCAAGGTGCTTTCGGGGGCGGAAATTCCCGAGTTGCAAGCGCTGGTCCGCCGCGTGCCGGTTTCGGACCACTGCCTCGACTTCGCCATGCACCTGGTGCGGGCCACGCGGGGCACCGACGAAGGCAGCCCCAAGTATGTCTCGAAGTGGATCGCCTGGGGCGCCGGGCCGCGAGCCGGGCAGGCGCTGGTCATGGCCTCGAAGGCGCGGGCCGCGCTCGAAGGCCGCACCAGCGTGACCATTGAAGACATCCGCGCGATGGCGCCACCGGTGTTGCGGCACCGCCTGGTCACCACCTACGCCGCCCAGGCCGAAGGTCAGAACGTCGATTCGATCATTCAGCGTTTACTCGAAGACACCCCCGAACGCGCAGGAGCCGCCCGCAGCGATGGCCAACTCGCCCAAGTATTCCGATCCTGAGGTGCTGGCGCGGGTCGCGGGCTTGACGCTCCGCGCGAGGCGCGTGGTCGAGGGCACGATCTCCGGCCTGCACCGCAGCCCGTTCCACGGCTTCGCCGTCGAGTTTGCCGAGTACCGCGAGTACTCGCCGGGCGACGACCTGCGCCGGCTCGACTGGCGAGTGTTCGGCCGCACCGACCGCTACTACGTCAAACAATACGAAGAAGAGAGCAACCTGCGTTGCCACATCGTGCTCGACGCCAGCGCGTCGATGCGCTATGGTTCCGGCCCGCTCACCAAGTTCGACTACGCCGCCACCGTGGCCGCCTCGTTGGCCACGCTTTTGGTCGGCCAGCAAGATCCCGTAGGCCTGGCCTTGTTCGATAGCCAGCGGCGCAAGCTGCTACCGCCGGCGGCCACCCAGGCCCAGTTGGTGCGGATTGTCGAAGAACTCGAAAGCTCTCAGCCCGACCGCCAGACGCAGCTTGGCCCCGTGCTGCAAGACCTGAGCGAGCAAGTGCGCAAACGCGGGCTGATGATCATTATCTCCGACCTGTTGACCGATCTCGACTCGTTTTACGACGGGCTCTCGCGGCTGCAGTATCGTGGCCACGAGATCATGATTCTGCACATTCTCGACCGCGACGAGCTGGAGTTGCCGTTCAATGACCTGGTGCTCTTTCACGACATCGAGGGCACGGAAGAGTTCTACGCCGAGCCGTGGGCCTTTCGCAACGCCTACAAAGCCGCCATCAACGAATTTGTCGAAGGCGTGCGCAATACCTGCGGCTCACGGGCGATCGATTATTTGCTGATGCGCACCGACCAGCCCCTGGGCGACGCGCTCAGCCATTACCTGCACGCCCGTGATCGCATGCAGCCGTTTGGACAACATAAACATGGAAACCTGTAGGTCAGGCTTTCCAGCCTGACGTTTGTCAGGCTGGAAAGCCTGACCTACGTATTGCGAACGCCGATTTTTACTTGTCTCCATTGATGGATTCACTATCGTTCGTCAACACGCCGCTGTTGTGGGGAATGGCCCTGGCCTCGATCCCCATCATCATTCACTTGCTGTTTCGGCGGCGATTTCGGCGCGTCGAGTGGGCGCCGATGCACTACTTGAAGCTGTCCATCCAACGAAATCGCCGCCGCGTGCGGCTCGAGCAGTTGCTGCTGTTGCTGCTGCGGACGCTGTTGATTCTGCTGTTGTTCTTTTTTATCGCCCGGCCCGTGATCCACGCTGCGGGCTTGGGCAAATGGCTGGGCGGCAGCAGCCGCACCAGCCAGGTGCTTTTGCTGGACGATTCCTTGAGCATGGATTATCGCGAGGGCGGGCGCTCGGCCTGGGACCGGGCAAAAGAGCTGGCCGTCAAGCTGCTGGAAACGGTCGGGCCCAAAGACCGCTTCACGCTGGTGCTCGCCTCGCAGCCCAAGCAGCCCCTGCTGCGCGAAGTCGAGTTGGCCAATCCCGACGAGACGATTCAACTGATTAACGAACTCAAGCCGAGCGATACCTTCGCCGCCTGGGAACCGGTGATGCAGAGCATGGACGAGCTGATCATCAGCGGCTCGTATCCCATTCGCGAGCTGACGCTGATCACCGACCTGCGGCGTTCCGGCTGGGACGACACCGTCGGTCTCATCGGCAGCCGCTGGACGACCGCCCGGCTTGAGATGCGCATCTTCGACGTCGGCAGCGAGCGCACCGCCAATGTCGCCCTGGAAGATCTCAAGCAACTCGATCGCCTGGCGATGGTCGGCAATCCCACGCATTACGAGGCCGTCGTTCACAACGCCAGCGAGCGCGAGCTGACGGGGCTTGACGCCACATGGACCATCGACGGCAAACCCAGCGTGGTGCGGTTGCCGACGATCGCCGCGGGCGAAACGTCTCGCGTGCCCTTGTCCGCCACGTTTCAAGAGCCGGGCCTGCACCACGTCGAGTTTGAGCTGCCGGGCGATGATCTGCCCGGCGACAATCGCCGCTGGCGCGTGACCAACGCCTTGGAGCAAGTGAACATTCTGCTAGTCGATGGCGAGCCTTCCAGCGAGCCGCTGGCGGGCGAGGTCGATTTTCTGGCGTTGGCGCTCGCCATCGGGGCGGGCGATACCGACGCCTTTCGGGTGCAAGTGGTCACCGATTCCGAGTGGGCCACGCTCGGCGGCGGCCAGCCCGATTTGATTGTGCTGGCGAACGTGGGCGGGCTGGCCCGCGAACAGGTCGAGCGGCTCGAGCGACAGGTGGCCGCCGGCACGGGCCTGATGATCTTCCCCGGCGAGCAGATCGACCCGACCGGCTACGCCCAACTGCTCTACCGCGATGGCGAGGGGCTGCTGCCGGCGCTGCCTGAAACCAACGTCGACGAAGAATTCTCCGGGCTGGTGCTCGAAGGCGGGGCGCCGGGCCCGCTCGACGTTTTGGCGCAGCTCAAGCCGGCGGTATTGGAGCGAATCAAGGTCCGGCGGTTTTTGCAAGTGCGCGGCGAACAGGATCATCCCGAGGTGCGCGTGCTGGCGCGGTGGAACAACGCCGATGCCTCGCCCTCCGCGCTGGAAAAAAGTTTCGGGCGTGGCCGCGTGCTTTTTTGGACCATGACGGCAGACAAGCTCTGGAGCGATTGGCCGACCGAGCCGAGCTATGTGTTGGCGATGCGCGAAGCGGCGACCGGCATTGCCCGGGCCGATGCCGAAACGCGGGTGTTCACTGCTGGGGAACCGCTCAAGATTGCCGTGGCCGAAGGCGAGCAGGTGGGTACACCGCCGCCGACCATCGAAGTGCCCGGAGCCGAAAAGCCGCAGCCGCTGCGCGTGGAAGACGCCACCGCGGCAACCGGCTCTGTAGGGAACGCCCTCCGTGGCGTTCCGCCGCAAGCCGCAGGTGGTTCCACCGCCTCACCGCCCTCTGTAGGGAACGGACTCCGTGCCGTTCCGCCGGCCGACCAACCCGCGTCGAACCAACGTGACGGCCGCCGCGATCCCCAAACGCTTGCCTACAACGACACCCGCCGCTCCGGCCTGTACCGTCTGCTCTGGAACATCGTTCCCACCGGCAGCCGCAACGACCTGGTGGCGGTCGATCCCGACCGGCGCGAGAGCCCCTTGGCGCGGATCGCCGACGATCAGCTTCGCGGCCTGTGGGGCGGTTTTCAGCCGGAGATCATTCATGCCGTCTCGGCCAGCGACACACCCATCGCCGTCCGCGGCCAAGAAATCTGGCGCACGCTGGCCATGACCATGCTGGGTCTGTTAGTTGTTGAATCGTGTTTTGCAACCTGGACTGGAAGACAACGTTGAAGGAGATAGGGGGATATGCAGAGAGATAGGGAGATGGAAGAGAAGCAATCGAACTACGAGTTCAAGCAGGCATCTCTCTTCATCTCCCCATCCCCACATCATCCCCCTATCCCCTTCAATAAAACGCCCCAACTCCGAATCGCGCCGCACAAGCGAGGACGCTACGCTATATACCCTGAATCCCGAATCTTGACCCCCGACTCCTGTCCATGACTTCCTGGCTCGAATGGCTGCTGGGCATCAAGGCGCCGCCCGAATGGGTGCGCGGCCCCGATACGCAGTGGCATTTGGAATTTCAATCGCTGCCGCAAGGCATGGCCGCCGCGGCGGCCGTCGCCGCCGGGGTGCTGGCTGTGGCGATTATCTGGTTGCTCTACCGCGCCGAGGGACGCTCGCTGGGGCTGGGCAAACGGCTCGCGCTCGGCGCGCTGCGCGGCCTGATTTTGACGTGCGTCGTGTTCATGTTGTTGGAACTGGTGGTCGTGATCACTAAGCGCGAGTTGGTGCCGTCGCGGCTGCTGGTGCTGGTCGACACTTCGCAGAGCATGGATCTGGCCGATCCCTACTCCGATGAATCGTCGGCCCGCGAGGCGGCCACGCGCATCGGGCTGGTCACTTCCACCGGCGAGGCCGATGTGCCCAAGCTGCGGGCCACCAACCGGCTCGAT
>DASVHB010000513.1:0-6769 GCA_036379195.1 Pirellulales bacterium | reverse complement strand
TATCCTTTGAACCAAGAAGAGCAGACGAAGATGATTACTGCTGAAACCCCTACAATCGAGACCACGGTCGGCGAGCTGGTTGCGCGACGCCCCAGTCGTTCGCGCGTGTTCGAGAAGCTCGGCATCGACTACTGCTGCGGCGGCAAGAAGCCGCTCTCGGAAATCTGCGGCGAGAAAGGCCTCGATGCCAATACCGTGTTGACCATTTTGTTGGCGACCGAGGAAGGCGACACGTCGGCAGAGCAAGAGTGGACCAGCGCGAGCCTGGGCGATTTGTCGCGTCACATCGAGCAGACGCACCACGCCTATCTCAAGCGAGAGTTGCCGCGGCTGGCAGCGATCGTCCACAAGGTCGCGGCGGTGCACGGCGACCATCATCCTTGGCTGTTGGAGTTCAAACGCGTCTACACTCACTTCGCCGCTGAAATGGCGGCGCACATGATGAAAGAAGAGCAGGATCTCTTTCCGCTGATCCGTAGCCTCGAAAGCGGAGAACCGGCGTCCACCGGCTACCGACACGGCGTCGATAACCCGATCCGCATCATGGAAGACGAGCACGACGATGCCGCGAAGAGCCTGAGGCGCATGCGCGAGCTCTCGGCGGGATTCACTCCCCCGCCGGATGCCTGCAACACGTTTCGGGCCATGCTCGACGGACTGAACGAACTGGAGGCCGATCTTCACCGGCACGTCCACAAGGAAAACAGTATCCTGTTTCCCAAGGCGCTGGAGTTGGAGCGGCGGCGTGAATCGTCACCCGCGAAGAGCGACGTCCCCTAGCGCTATGGGATGAAAAAGGGCTTTAGATTCGATAATTTGTGGGGCAATGTAACATTGGTGTGGTTCCACCTCGTTTCAGGCACTTGCTGCAAAGGAGATTTCCATGAAAACCCGTGCTGTGATTTCGCTGGCCATCGCTACGCTGTTGACTGCCACCCTCCATGCGGCGTACAAGGCGGACCTGACGAAGTGCAAGTGCCCGGTGACGGGCAAGGAGTGCAAGGAAGGAACCGGCGTCGAATATAAGGGCGCCACCGTTTACTTCTGCTGCAACAACTGCCCGAAGGCCTTCGCCAAGGACACCGCCAAGTATGCGGCCAAGGCCAACATGCAGCTCGTGGCCACCGGCCAAGCGAAAGAAGTGAAGTGCCCGTTCACCGGCAAAGATCTGAACCCGAAGACGAAGATCCAAGTCGACGGCGTCGATGTTTGCTTCTGCTGCAACAATTGCAAGGCAAAAGCCGAGAAGCTGAAGGGCGACGAGCAAATCGAAGCCGTATTCGGCGACAAAGCTTTTGAGAAGGGCTTTGAAGTCACCAAGAAGAAATAACGCCAGATTCACATCGGCTCGAGCCGAGACGCAACCGCAACGCCTTAGGTCGAGCGCTTCAAGCGCAGGCCCTTGGGCACGAGCCAGCGCTCGGCGAGCTCAAACACGCCTTGCGTACAGATGGCGAGCAACGCGGCGGGTACCGCGCCTTCGAGAATCAGCCCCACGTCGTCCAGACGGATGCCGGTGAGGATCGGCTGGCCAAAGCCCCCGGCGCCAATCAAGGCGCCGAGGGTTGCGGTGCCGACGTTGATCACCGCCGCCGTTTTGACGCCCGCCAGAATGGCGCGCGAGGCGAGCGGCAGCTCCACCAGCCGCAGCCGCGCGAACGACGGCAAACCCAGCGCCTCGGCGGACTCGCGCAGCGACAGAGGGATGTCGTGAAGACCGACATAAGTGTTGCGCACGATGGGCAGCAAGCTATACAGAAACAGCGCTACGATCGCCGGCTTGGCGCCCAATCCCAGCAGGGGGATCATGAACACCAAGATCGCCAGCGACGGAATGGTTTGGATCAGCCCCACGATCGCCAAAATCGGCTGGGCGAACGCCGGCCATCGCGCCGCGAAAATGCCCAGCGGCACGGCCAGCGACACCGCGAAAAACAGCGAGACGGCAACCAGGTAAAGGTGCTCGCGCGTGCGAAGCGACAATCGCGTGGCGAAGGTCTCTTCCGAAACATCGGCGATCAGGCCGAGTTTGGCGTGCAGAAAGTTGGCGGCAATCCGCTGTTCGTTGATTCGCTTCAACTTCGCCGCCGCGTTGAGTTCGATCATTTCTTTCTGCGAAATGGCGCCTTCGTGCCGGCGCAGGGCCGTCAGGGCCGCGGGGGCCCGCTGGCGCAAGTCATCGCGATACAAAAAAACCGCCTGATAAGCCGGAAAGTAATGAAGGTCGTCCGTCAGCACGCGGATGCGGTATTGCTCGATCTCGGCGTCGGTGGAGTACAGGTCGGTCACCGCGATGGCCTCGTTGGCCAGGCCGCGATAGGCCAAATCGTGATCGACCCCTTGCACCGCGGTCGGCCGCAGCCCATACCGCCGCCGCAATCCAGGCCAGCCATCCTCGCGGTCCATGAACTCATGGCTCAGCCCTAGGGCAAGATCGGGATGCTCGGACAGGTCGGAGATGCTTTCGATCCCCAGTCGAGCGGCGACGTCTTCGAGCATGCCAAGGGCATACGTATCGTCGAAGCCGAGCGACGCGCTCATGGCGACGCCGCGTTCGGCGAGCGCCGCGCGTAGCGATTCCTCGGTCGGCAGACGCTCGCCCGACAAAATCTCTTCTCGCAAGGTGCCGGTGTACTCTGGATAGACGTCGATCTCGCCGGCGAGCAGCGCCTTCCAGAGGATTTGCGTTCCGCCCAATTCGCGGCGGTGAACCGCATCGACGCCGGCGTCGCGCGCCAGGAGGGTCAGCAATTCGCCGAGAATCACCGATTCGGTGAACTTCTTCGACCCAACGGCAATACGCGGCGGGTCGTCGCCGCGTGCGACGCCGGTTCGCGCCAGGGCGAGCACGGCCAATAGCGTCAAAAGTCGCGTTCTCATCGGCCTTGCTCCGCGACCGGCGCCTCGAGACCGCCTCGTTGCGCCTGAATGAACTGCTCGACGAACGGCTCGCGCGGTCGGTGCAGCAACCCCTCGAAGGTGTCTTGTTGCACGATGCCGCCATCGCGCAAGAGCACGATCTGATCGCCAAAATACCGGGCTTCGGCCAGATCGTGCGTGACGAGCACCACGGTCTTGGCGAGCGAGCGGCACACACGCCGCAGGTCGATCTGCAAATCGGCCCGGATGATCGGATCGAGCGCCCCGAGCGGCTCGTCGAGCAACAGCACTTCGGGATCGAGCATCAAGGCCCGCATCAGGCTGACGCGTTGCCGCTGCCCGCCAGAAAGCTGCGAGGGAAAGGCATCCAACCGCTCGTTCGGTAGCCGCACCAAGTCGGCAAGCTCCGCGATCCGCTCGGCCACGCGTCGCGGCGGCCAACCGAGATAGCGGGCCATCAGCGAGGCGTTGCTCCGCGCGTTCAAGTGCGGGAACAACCCGCCGTCTTGAATCACGTAACCGGTGCGACGACGCACGTCGAGCAAACTGGCTTCGTTCAATTCACGACCGTCGAAAAGCACCTGGCCCTGGTCGGCCTTCAGCAGGCCGACGAGCAAGCGAAGCAACGTCGATTTGCCGCATCCGCTCGGGCCGAGCAAGACCGTCGTTTTGCCCGCCGCGATGGTCAGATTGGTCGGGCGCAACGCGGGCGCTCGATCGTAAAATTTGGCGACAGCGCGGAACTCGATCGAAGCCGGCATGAGAAGCTGGTCAAAGTTGGACGCGGAACACCATTATAATCGCTGTTTGTGGCGAGGGTAAGCGAGCTTTGCGGCCGGCCGATGAATTCAGGTCGTGATTTTGCCCATTTTACCGACGTCGGATCGTGGACACCTGCTAAGCCCGGATTTTTTCACGGCCCACACCAACCGGAAGCGCAAGTTTTGATGTTGCGCTTTTGGCAAGATCCGTCTGCCGCCCCGAAGGGGCACAGTAGTACAGCCAGGGGCAACGCCCCTGGAAAGAGGCCGCGCCAATTCCGTTTTTCAGCCCCAACGGGGCGCGAGAGACGCGAAAAACCGCCGGAAGCGTGGGGACCGCGTCTTGCGCCCCGTTGGGGCTGACGACGATGTTTCTGGTCGCATTTTCCAGGGGCGTTGCCCCTGGCTATTCTCTTTGGCCCCTTCGGGGCAATCAAACGCGCAACACCAAAAAGCGCAAGCGAGGTGCGTGACGTAACTACCTCGCTTACGCTTCGGGTTAATGTGGGCGCACTCTGCGCGCGAATCTCTAGGGCCGTGAATAATCCGGGCTAGTTTCGGCGGCATTCGCTGGGACTTTTTTTGACCGTCGTGGCCGGCGCTTGACCAAGGCTTTCCAACGATCCGGCATCGGCCAGGCCGTCTAGCAGCATGTGGAAATAAACCAACCCGCCGTAGGGCCGCCAGGCGCGCAAGCGACGCTCGACGGCGTCGTAATCGAGCTTCTCCGTGAGTTTGAGCAGGCGTTGCAGCCGATTGCGCGCCCCTACGTCGTCGCCGGGAAAGATGTGCGTCCGTCCTAGGCCGCGTAAAAGTGCGTACTCGGCGCTCCAGCGGCCGATGCCGCGATACGCCCGCAGGCGCTCGACGGCCGCCTCATCGCTTTGAACGGCCAAGGCTTCCAAGTTGGCGCCGTCCCACGCGATGGCCCGCGACAACTCCACGATCGCCCGGCCCTTGTGGTGGGTGAAACCAAGCCGCCGAAAATCGCCTGGCCGCCGGCCGGCAAGATCGTCGGGACACGGGAACGCGAAGGTCGCACCGCCGTCGACCGAACGCCCGTAACGCCTTGCGACTTTACTGAGAAGTTGAATTCCCAACGTCAGCGTCACTTCCTGGCAGGCAATGGCGTTGACTAGCGCCTCGAACACGGTCGGAAACCGCGGCGGCTTCAGGCCGCGGAATTTGCTCGCCAGCCGGTTCAGCCGTGGTCGCGAGCCGGCAAAGCGATAAAAGTCCGCGAGATCGACCGTCAAGCCCAGCAGCCGTTGTACCGCCGCGGTAACTGCCGCTTTTGTGGAGTCGCTGGCCCTCGTTCCAGTCACGCGTACCTCGATCTTGGGGCGATCGACGGAACGTGTTTGCCGCACCGCCACAGTCGCCGCGCCGCGACCGAGCGGCAGCACGCGGCGATATGTCTCGCCGTCCCATCGATCGATGATGTTTTCGGCCCGCCGCCGCAGCACCCAGACGGTGAAATCGAGTCGAAACGGAGGAACGGGCCTGAGTTCAAAAGAGAATTCGCAGTGTTTCACGTCAATGCCCTGCTGGCTGGCCGACCGATCATTTGTAGAAAAGCGCTTTCGGTCAGAAGCGGCACTCCCAGCCGCCGCGCTTTGTCCGCTTTGCTGCCAGGGTGGGCGCCGGCGATCACGTAGTTGGTTTCGTGAGAAACGCTCGAAGTCACGCGGCCTCCCAATCGCCGAATTAGCTCCTGAATCTCCTGACGGCTATAATGGTCCAGCGTGCCCGTGACCACGAACTTTTGCCCCCCGAGCTTGGCTCGTCCTTGACCCGCGGCCTTGGTGCTCGGCATCTTAACGCCACAGGCCCGCAATTCGGCAATCGTCCTGCGACCTTCTGGGCTATGAAGAAAGCGATAGGCGCTGCGGGCAGCGACGGCGCCGATGCCCGATCGCCTCGCCAGTTGATTATCTGACGCACGTAGCAGGTTGGCAACGCTGCCGAATGTTTCCGCGAGCAATTGCGCATTGCGCTCGCCAATGTGCCGAATCGCCAGGCCGGTCAACACGCGTGCCAACTCACGCCCTTTGCTGGCCTCGATCGCATCCAGCAGCTTCCGTATCGACTTCTGGCGCATGCGCTCCAGCTCGGCTAGGCGATCTGGCTTGAGGCGATAAAGATCGGGCAGCGATCGGACGAATCCGCGATCGACGAGCTGCGCAATCAGTGTGGGCCCGAATCCATCAATGTCCATCGCGCGGCGCTGCGCGAAACAGCGCACGCGCTCTTTGAGCTGGGCCGGGCACGACGGGTTGAGGCATCGGATAGCGACGCCGCCCGCGTCGCGGACCACCTTGCTGCCGCAGGCCGGGCATTTCTGGGGAAACCGATATCGGCGCGCGCCGACGGACCGCTTTTCCAGCTCCACGCGGACGACGTGCGGGATGACCTTGCCCGCTTTTTCGACAACGAGCATGTCACCAATGCGCAGGTCTTTGCGCTCGATCTCGGCGGCGTTGAAGAGGCTGACGCGGGTTACCTTCGTTCCGGCAATCATCACCTGCTCCAGCTCGCCGACCGGCGTCAGCACCCCCGTCTTGCCCACCTGCACATAGATGTTCTTGAGTCGCGTGGTGGCTTGCCACAGTTCTACTTTGTAAGCAATCGCCCAACGCGGCGCTCGGCTGCTCTCGCCGAGCCGCCGGCGTTGGGCAAAGTCGTTGACCTTGACGACGATGCCGTCGGTTTCGTAGTCGAGCGTGTGTCGCAATTCGAAATACTGTTCCGCATAGCCCAGAACGTCGTCAATGCTGTCGAGCGGCAAGCTGTGCGGCACGACGGGAATGCCAAGCCCGCGCGCCAGTTCCAAAAACTCCAGATGATTCGACAGTGGCGCGCCCTCCGTTTCTCCTTCGGTGTGGGCAAAAAAACGCAGGCGACGCTGGGCGCACAGACGAGAATCGAGCAGCTTCAGGCTGCCGGCGGCCGCGTTGCGGACATTGGCAAACGCGCGCTGGCGCCGCTCGGTTTGAAGCTGGTTGAGCCGGGCGAGTTCTTCGTGGGTCATATAGACTTCGCCGCGAACTTCCAGTGCGCCAGGAGACGCTCGGGATGTCGCAAGCAATCGAAGCGGGATGTCGCGGATGGTGCGCACGTTGGCGGTG